>NZ_JBKJHC010000020.1:0-36092 GCF_046613565.1 Flavobacterium sp. RHBU_3
ATATATTGAAGCCACTCTGTTTAGGGGAGTGGCTTATTTTTCTGAAAACAACTATAACGATTTAGTTAAAAACAAAACCGATGAACAAAAGATATTTTACAAGGGCTACAGCATGCCTGCTGGCGATAATGGCTTTAAGTGTTACAGCCTGTAAAAAAGAACCGGAACATAAAGAAGAAAACAAGGAGGCAGCACAGCCTGAAGCTAAGAAATACCTTTCTCAACCACTTGTGTCAGATATATATACAGCCGACCCTTCGGCACGAGTATTTGAAGGGAAAATTTACATATATCCGTCACACGATATTGATGCCGGCACGCCTGAAAATGATAACGGCGATCATTTTGATATGAAGGATTATCACATATTTTCTTTGGATAGTGTAGGCGGTAAAGTTACCGATCACGGTGTAGGGCTTGATATTAAAAATATACCATGGGCAGGGCGCCAGCTTTGGGCACCCGATGCCGAATTTAAAAACGGTACTTACTACCTGTATTTCCCTGTAAAAGATAAGCAGGATGTTTTCCGTATAGGGGTGGCTACCAGTAAAAGCCCTGCCGGTCCGTTTGTTGCTGAAAAAGAACCTATAAAAGGCAGTTACAGCATAGACCCGGCCATTTTTACCGATGAAGACGGTACGTCGTACATGTATTTTGGAGGCATTTGGGGTGGGCAGCTACAGCGTTGGGCTACAGGAAAATATGAGGCTAACGGCTCTAAAACCGATTCTGAAAAGCCCGATGAACCGGCTCTTAACTGCAAGGTAGCTAAGCTTACTAAAGACATGTTGCAGTTTGACGGAGCCGTGGGCGATATTATTATCAACGACAGTGAGGGCAAGCCGTTGCTTACCAAAGACCACGATAGGAGGTTTTTTGAAGGCTCATACATGCACAAGTACAAAGGCAAATATTATTTTACCTATTCTACCGGAGATACCCATTACCTTGCTTATGCTGTGGGCGATAAGCCTACCGGACCATTTGAATATAAAGGTCATTTTATGAACCCGGTAGAAGGGTGGACCACGCACCATTCTATAGTAGAATTTAAGGGTAAATGGTACCTGTTTTACCATGATACCCAGCTTTCGGGCAAAACACACCTTAGGAACATAAAGGTGACTGAACTTGTGCACAATGCAGATGGTTCTTTACAGCTGATCAATTCATAAACAATCATGTTTATGAAAACTGTAAGTAAGTATATAGCAGTATTTGGTTGTCTGTTTTTAACCA
The DNA here is from genome assembly GCF_046613565.1 of Flavobacterium sp. RHBU_3. Classification (NCBI taxonomy): domain Bacteria; kingdom Pseudomonadati; phylum Bacteroidota; class Flavobacteriia; order Flavobacteriales; family Flavobacteriaceae; genus Flavobacterium; species Flavobacterium sp. RHBU_3. Next base: position 1,243 of record NZ_JBKJHC010000020.1, read on the forward strand.
TTGGTTCAGCGCATTCACAGCAGGATGTACAAACGTTTAAGTCTGTTTTTAAGGACAAATTTTATGTTGGGGTAGCTATAAACAGACAGCAGGCAATGGGTGTTGATAAGAAAGAACAAGATCTTATAAAACAGTATTATAACTGTATAAGCCCTGAGAACGACCTTAAATGGGAAAACATACACCCGGCAGAAGGCACATACAACTTTCGTCCTGCTGATGCTTATGTGGAGTTTGGTAAACAGTCGGGTATGTTCATCATTGGGCATACGCTGGTGTGGCATTCGCAAACGCCCGACTGGGTATTTAAAGACGCTAAGGGTAACGACCTTACCCGCGAAGCCCTGCTGGCCCGTATGAAAGACCATATAGAAACCGTGATGCATAGGTATAAAGGCATTATAAAAGGCTGGGATGTGGTAAACGAAGCCCTTAATGAAGATGGCTCATTGCGCAACTCGAAATGGAGGACGATTATTGGCGACGATTATATAGAAAAGGCTTTTGAATATGCCCATGCAGCCGACCCTCACGCTGAACTGTACTACAACGACTATAACCTGAACCAAAGTGAAAAGCGTAGTGGGGCAATAGAAATTGTACAGCAGTTAAAACAAAAAGGTTTGCCTATAAAAGCAGTAGGGGAGCAGGCACATTACAGCTTGTGGCATGGTACTGATAAAGAGGTGGAAGCGCTTATACGCGATTTTATTAACGTAGGTATAGTAGTAAACTTTACTGAGTTTGACATATCTGTGCTGCCTGATAAAGGTGCTAGTACCACCGCTGATGTGGCAAATACTGCAAAGTATGAGGAACGGCTAAACCCTTATACTGCCGGTTTACCCACTGATGTGCAGCAACAGTTGGCTGACCGCTATGGCAATATTTTTAAGCTGTTTGTAAAATACAGCGATAATATAGACCGGGTTACATTTTGGGGGCTTTCAGATAGGAATACATGGCTAAACAACTGGCCTATACGGGGGCGAACCAACTATCCATTGCCTTTTAGCAGGGATCTTTCTTTAAAGAAAGATGTAGTTGCTAAAATATTGCAGGCAGCCAAATAATGAGTATAGAGAATATTTAATATCATCATTAAATAGAGAGTTTGGGTTTTTTACATTAAACCTGCCGGGTGGTTCCGGCAGGTTATTTTATTGCTTTTTGTGAATAACAAAAGATTCAGGTTTAACCTTATAGTATATGAAAATGACACACTACAAAGCGAGAAATAAGGTAATAACAATAGGTGAAGTGTATATGATGGCTACATCAAAGGGACACTTTAGAGTAACACAACCAATGACTCTTGATTTTTCGGTTAAAGGTTGTGAAATGAATGTAGCTGCATCATTATCAAGCCTTGGTCAGGACGTTTCACATTTTACTATAATCTCAGACGATACGCTGGGTGAAACAGTCTTAGATTTCATGAAACACAGAAGTATTAATACCCAATATGTACAAAAGACGACAATTCCGTTGTGTATTTGTTTAGTGGAAAAGAGTGTTGACAAAGCCCCTGTTAAAGTAGCTAACAGCATAACAAAAAGTCCATTAGAAACATTTGACTGGAGCGCAGTGTCATGGAAAAATGTGTTTCAGGATGCCGGTTGGTTATTTTGGTCGGCGAGCTTTGTGAGACTTCAAGATGCTGCCGGCAGGCTTGCAGAAATACTTCAAAGTGCCCAGGCAGATACTATAAGCGTAGTTACAGATTTGTCGCTCGTTAACCCCGGTATAACAGACTTCTCCCGAGATATTGTTACCTCGCTTATACCATATTCATCTGTAGTAATTGCTAACGTAGAAAATATCAATATGCTTTTAGAAACTGATTTTGGTGATGATACTCTTGCCTTTACCGCTGCGTGCACTAAGCTAAATGAGTTATATCCTAATATTACCTCAGTTTTTGACAAGGTTTGTAATGGCTCTCGTTGTTATGGACGCGGATGGGTAAATAAAAGATATATACAAACTCCTGAAATAGATATAGGCTGTATTGTAGATGATGAAGGTACTTCAGAATCATTTGCCGCAGGATTACTTTATATACTCAGATTTCATGAAGAGCAGCATGCGCTTAATTTTGCTATCGCCGCCTTTGCACTACAGCATACTGTAAAAGGAGATTATAATGAGGCTACAGTTAATGAAATTATAGCAGTATTACAGGCTTCGAGACGGTTTCAATAGCTTTTGTATGCAGTAGTGGTTTGTTTAGGTTTATTAACTTTAAAATTATTAATACCGTATTTTTGTTTTATGTTTTTTTAAAAAAATGTAATTTATAATAATTTATTTTATATGAATTATATATTACTTCAAATTTACTAAAACGTATTCGTAGTTTTTATGATGGTATTTATGGCATCTAAATTTGTAAATTTTACTTTTGGTCTATAATACCATAAGTTATTAATTTTTTATACTCCTGAATGCATTGTAAGCATGAACAGGAAATATAGAGTAAACCTGGAATCATCCTGGTTTTGGAATTTTATCAATAAATCTTTTTGTTAATTTTTTAAATAATTTTTTAATGAGAAAAAAACACCTTGTTTTCGAAATCGTTTTAGTTTAAGAAAATTTAATTATGAATAGCTATAACCAAACACGTTTTATTTTAATCAATAACTAACTAATTTAATTTATGGAGAACCTCTACAAAGTATTAATAGCATCTAAACGGATGTTGTTACTATTTACGTTATTCTTAGCTCCTCACTTTATTATGCAGGCGCAGAATATAAGTGTTACCGGAACAGTTACTTCGGCAGAAGACAAGCTGGGTGTACCGGGTGTAAATGTTGTTATTAAAGGCACTACAAATGCCACTACCACTGATTTTGATGGTAACTATACAATTTCTGTACCGTCCGGTACTGTACTTGTATTTTCATCTGTAGGCTTTAAAACACAGGAAATTACTGTTACGGGGACTACTTTAAATGTAACACTTGAAAGTGATACCAAGCAGCTTGAAGAAGTAGTTGTTGTGGGGTATGGTGCCCAACGCAAGGAGGCCGTTACAGGGTCTGTAGTATCTATAAAAGGGGAGCAGCTCAGGGAAATGCCTGCTGCAAACATAACCCAGGCGCTACAGGGTAGGCTTGCAGGTGTAGAACTGGCTCAAACTTCTACAAAGCCGGGTGCCACTATGCAAATCCGTATAAGGGGTACCCGATCGTTAAATGCGAGCAATGACCCTCTGGTTGTGTTAGATGGTATACCTTTTGCCGGCTCATTAAGCGATCTTAGCTCTGATGACATAAAGAGTATAGAGATACTTAAAGACGCTTCAGCTACAGCTATTTACGGTTCGCGTGGTGCCAATGGTGTTATACTTGTTACATCAAATAAAGGTCAAAAAGGTGGTGAGGCACATTTTACTTATAACGGCTATTTTGGTACAAAAGAGGTTTTTTCTTATTACCCAATGATGAATGGGCCAAAATATGCTAAGTTGCGTACTGCCGCCGGTATGTATACAAACGGGCTGGACGAAGCTGACGATGTAAATACAAACTGGCAAGACTTGTTTTACAGGACAGGTACCATGCAGAACCACTACATGGGTGTAAGCGGCGGAACTCCAAAAGGTAGCTATAATTTTAGTACAAGCTATTATAAAGAGGAGGCCGTAATACCTTTACAGGATTATCAGCGCGTAACCTTACAAGGGTCTTTAGATCAGGAAATAGGACTATTTCGTTTTGGTTTTACTTCAAATAATAACTATTCTATAAACAATGGTAATAGCCTTAATATGTATGGAGTACTAAGTATGTCTCCGCTGGCTAACCCATATAATGAAGACGGCAGCTGGAAACGTACAGTAAGAATGCCTCTTGATGAACAATGGGTATACAGCAAGTACACATTAGAACATTTAGGCGATAAATATGTAGATAAAACTAAGGCATTTTCATCTTATAACACATTGTATGGAGAAGTAAAAATTCCGTGGGTAGACGGCCTTAAATTCCGTACTAATTTAGGAGGTACAGTACGTACAAGTAATAGTGGTAGTTATACCGGCGAAGGTGTTTTCAGTACAACAGCCGATACGCCTTCTGTGGCATCAATAGGCAATTCACTTACTACTAACTGGACTATTGAAAACTTATTGACCTATGACCATACTTTTTCTGAGAAACATAAAGTTAACGCTGTAGCTTTATATTCAGCTCAGGAAAATATGTATAACAGCTCTTCTATTAGTGCTAAAAACATACCGTCTGATGCTTTCCAGTTCTATAATTTAGGACAAGCACAGGGAGAGGTTACCATTAATCCTGCTAACCAGGCGTATCAAAAAAGTGGTTTACTTTCTTATATGGGGCGCGTTATGTATTCATATAATGATAAGTACATGCTAAGTGCTACAATGCGCTCAGATGCCTCATCAAGGTTAGCACCGGGCCATCAGTGGCATACCTATCCAGCTGTTTCAGCAGGTTGGAACATTAAAGGTGAATCTTTCCTAAAAGAATCTAAAACTATAGATCTTTTAAAACTTAGGGTAGGTTACGGTGAAACATCAAACCAGTCTGTAGACCCATATAAAACGCTTGGACTTTTAAGTACAAGGCCTTATAACTTTGGTGGTACTTACTCTACCGGTTATTATGTGTCTCAGCTACCAAACCCTAAACTTGGATGGGAATACTCTAAAACCTGGAACTATGGTGTAGATTTTGGGTTTTTCAACAGTCGCATTACCGGTACTGTAGAATACTATGTACAAGACACAAACAATGTATTACTTAGTGTAGGTCTTCCGGCTACCTCTGGTGTTAGTAGTTATACTGCTAATATTGGCGCTACCCAAAACAAAGGATTTGAACTTACTCTAAATGGCCTTATTATAGACAATCCTGACGGATTTTCTTGGGATGCAGGTATAAACCTTTACGCAAACCGAAATAAGCTGGTTTCGCTGGCTTCGGGTGCTACGAGAGATGAAAGTAACTGGTGGTTTGTAGGGCATCCTATTAATGTTATTTATGATTATCAAAGGGTAGGCTTATGGCAGGAAGGAGATCCTTACATTGCAATACTTGAGCCTGGTGCGGCAAATGACCCTACTGTAGATAATGGTTTAGGAATGATAAAAGTGAAATATACAGGTGAGTATAACGACGATGGAACACCTGTAAGGGCTATAGGTACAGATGACCGCCAGATAATGGATGTAAACCCTAAATATCAGGGAGGCTTTAACACCCACTTTAATTATAAAGGATTTGATTTAGGTATCGTAGGTGCATTTCAAAATGGAGGTATACTTATAAGCACATTATATGGCTCAGCAGGTTACTTAAACCTTATGGACGGACGTAGAGGACAAGTAGATGTAGATTACTGGACTCCAGACCATACAAATACAAGATATCCTAATCCTAAATCGCAGCGCAGCAGTAATAACCCTAAGTATGGTAGTACTTTAGGCTATTTTGATGGTTCTTACGTAAAAATACGTACCATATCACTAGGATATACATTTAAACAAGATTTTCTTAAAAGAAATGGTGTTCAAAAACTAAGGCTGTATTCAACATTGCAGAATCCTTGGGTAATATATTCACCTTATCATAAAGCTACCGGAATGGATCCTGAAACAAACTCTTATGGCGATGAAAACTCGGCTGTTAGCTCTTATCAAAGACGTTTGTTAACCCAAGGTGTTAATACACCGGTTACACGTAACTTAATGATTGGTATGAACATAACTTTCTAAAAAAAACACACTATGAAATTTAAACATATAAAAACCAAGTTAGTATTAGTGCTATTTTCAGGGATGTTTCTTGCGAGTTGTACTGATGTGTTAGACGAAAAACCCAGGAGTATTTATACACCGGAATATTTTAAAACTGAAAAGGGTGTTTATGGCGGATTAACATCTATGTATGCACACTTAAGGTACATATACGGTAATGGGTATTACTATAACATGTGTATGACCGGAACTGATGAAGTTACATATGGAGCAAGTGGCGATGGTAACTTTAAAGATATGGATTTGTCTGGGGTGGGGCAGCTTACCGGTGCAACAAGCAGATCCGATGTTTTGTGGTATGCAGCTTTTCCTAACATAAACACTGCCAGTGGTATTATAGAAAATGCTACAACTGTAGGAATATCTGAGTCACTTATCTCTGAAGCAAGATTTTTCCGCGCATTTGATTATTTTATGCTTGTACAAACTTTTGGAGGAGTACCTTTAGATTTAGGTGCAGGTGAGCTTAATTTTAATACATCGGCTACCCGTGTATCAGTTAGGAATACTGTACCGGAAGTATATACAAAGGCTATATTTCCTGATCTTCAGATTGCTGTGGCAAACCTGCCTGATGCAGGCAGAGTAACAGGTGGTGTAACAAAAACAGTTGCTAAGCTATACTTAGCTAAGGCTTACCTTACGTATGCATGGTGGCTGCAAAACCCGGGTAACATACCTACATATCCGGAAACATCTCGTACTGACCCTGATGGGCACGATGCATCCTGGTACTTTCAGCAGGCCTACAACGTGGCTACCGAGGCTATAGATAACCCTGGCTCATTCGGGCTACAGCCTACGTTTTATGATGTAAGCCTTGCACAAAATGATCGTAATAATGAAATATTGCTTTATGCAGATCATACACAATCGAGCGAGTTTTATAATGGAGGCAGCCTTACTTACGGTACAGGTGCTTCTCCCGATAATTTTGCCAGCTGGATGATGACATGGAATTATACCATTATAAGGAGCGCAGCAGATGCGGGGCAAACATCTCTTATAAGCTCTGTACAACGTGAGGCTGCTCAAAAGTATGGACGCCCGTGGACATGTATGGCTCCTACTATAGGAACAATAACTAATACTTTTGCCGATAAAACAAACGACTCGCGCTACGATGGTACTTTTACAACGGTTTTCAGGGCAAACTGGCCTAAAGGCAACCTTAATTACGCATTTTTATATAATGCAAATAATGAACAGGTAGTACCCGGCGATGCTGTAATGACCTTCTTAGACGAGGAGCCGTCGGAATCTATAGATTACAGTAATAGTACGTATAAAAGTAATGTGGGAGCAGGTGTTATTGCCGGTAGGGCAGATTATGTAAGGTCTCCTACGGCTGTAAGCAGGATTTCTTTTCCAAGTATATGGAAACAGGGGCCGTACCGTACTGATAACGGTACCGGTTTAGGTCAACCAAATGCCGGTAGTACACGTCCGTTTAACATTGCTAAGTTTTCAGAATTTTACCTTATTGCTGCAGAAGCTGCTGTTAAAGGTGCGGCAACATCTTCAGGTAAAACAGCTTACGATTTGGTAAATGTTCTTAGGGCACGTGCCGGAAAATGGCGTTGGGATAACAATGACAATATAGCTAAAAGTGAAGACCATAGCGCACAGATGATTGCTGCTACTCCGGCAGTAATAGATATAAATTACATTCTGGCAGAACGTTCAAGGGAGTATTTTGGCGAATGCTACCGTTGGTACGACCTTGTTCGTACCCAAAAATGGGCAGAACTGGCATCAACTTATGTTATTTGCGGCCCCACATTTGCAGACCATACACCTCAAACTTTTCAGCGCGATATACAGCCTTATCTTTATTTAAGGCCTATACCGCAAGGACAGTTAGATGCTATGGAAATGAGTGACGCTGAAATTGATGCTTATCAGAATCCGGGTTATTAGTTTTACAATTGGGTTAGGTTACTATGGGGAAGAGGTTGCTTTTGGCAGCCTCTTTTTCTTTTTATATTTGTTTTAAAGCCTAAAATTTAGCTTTTCTGTAAAAATCCGTTTAAATTTACAGAAAACGTTTTCTTTAATTTTTTGCTGCATATAAAGTATGTCTAATATTACTATAAAAGATATTGCAAAAGCTCTTAATGTTTCTGTTTCTACGGTTTCTAAAGCCTTAAATAACAGTTATGAAATAAGCCCCGGCACAAAACAGTTAATTACTGATTATGCCCGCGAAAATAACTATAAGCCTAATCGTTTTGCCAAAAGCCTTAAGGTAGGGCATACTACATCAATAGGGGTTGTAATTTCATCTTTTGTAGGCAGTACATTTTTAGGGCAGGTGATAGATGGAATTTATAAAGCGTCATATGAAGCGGGGTATGACATTATCATTATGCAAAGTCTGGAAAATGTAGAAAATGAAAAAAATTGCCTTGATGCACTTATATCTAAGGGTGTAGACGGAATATTGCTGGCGCCGGTAAGCGAAACTTCAAATTCTGATTATCTTAATTATATAAACGACAATGTGTGTCCGGTAGTGCTTTTCGATCGTATTAATCCTGATATACGTACCATAAAAATAGGTGTAAATGAATATATGGGAGCCCTGGAAGCTACCCAGCATCTTATAAACATAAACAGGAAACGCATTTTGTTTATTACAGGCGATAAATTTGGTGACAACAATCAGAGGATTTTAGGATACAAAAAAGCGCTAAAAAATCTTGATATTCCCATTAATCCGCGATATATGGTGTTTTGTAACCTGGAGGATAGAGAAGAGCTTGATTCTAAGATTAAAGAATCCATATTACAACTCAGGGAAATGAATATAGCACCAAATGCAATTTTTGGGGCTACAGATCTCATTACCATACGAACTTTAGGCGTCTTGGCACAAATGAATATAAAGGTACCCGACGAAATTGCAGTAATAGGTTTTGCAAATACTGATATTGCTTTTTCACTTAATCCGCCATTATCTGCTATAAGGCAACCCGCTAAAGATATGGGGTACTTAGCCCTGCATAAACTCGTAGAACTTATTAAACTTGACGGAGAAGGGAGTAAGCGTGTTAATCCTCATACGGTATTATTAGAAACTTCATTACAATTGCGTAACTCAACTGATACTCTTAATACTTTAAAATAAGGATAAAACTGCCTCATAAAACATCAGGTTGATTTATGAGGCAATTTTTTAGATGTTAAACCTTACAGTAACCCCGTAAGTACGCTGGTCGCCCAGTACACCGGCATATTGGCCGGCATTTCCTGCTCCTGGTAACAGTTGCTCGAAATAATCCTTATTAAATATATTACGTCCCCAAACATACAGGCTAAACTTATCTGCAACGCGAAAACCTGCACGGGCGTTAACTAATGAGTAACCTTCTACAACCAGATATTTTGAAGGTGATGGGCTGCTGCTAAACTCACTTCGGTGGTAGCTGTCTACTGCCAGGAAGTATTCTCCTTTAAGGCCTATAAGCGATCCGTTAAAAGAACCTTCTCCGCCAAGTGATCCGGCCCATTTAGAAATACCCGGTAGCACTGAACCCGAAATATCCTTGTATGTGGCACTACCTGTCTCTTCAAGTGGTACCGGTGCATTGGTAAACTTTACATATTTGCCATCTGTATAGGCCACTGCTCCATAAAAGTTAAGGTGATTGGTTATACGTACAGTAGCGTCGACTTCTACACCGCGTACACGCACCTTATCTGCATTGCTCAGGTAGCCACGGTTAACAGAAAGATCCGCTGTTTGTACCTGTGTTTGGTAATCTTTTATATCAGTATTATAAGCTACAAAGTTTAGCGTCGAATTCTCAAAAGGAATTGTTTTAATACCTGCCTCGTAATGAAAAACACGTTCGGGCTTTATTTTAGCCAGTTCGGTCATTGGCTGCCCGTTAGCATTAGGAAGCCCACCCAGGTTTAGTCCAACGGGTTTAAATCCTGTGGCACCTGTTGCAAAAATATTCAAGCGTTTAGTAGGTTTGTATGCCGCAGTAAGTTGTCCGCTGTAATTAGTATCATTGGTGTGTGCAGTAAATTCCTGGTTGCTATACACTGAATTTTTAAGTGCTATTAAGGCAGGATCGTCTGTTTGCAGGCCGCCATACGTTTCCCTGCGGAAATCTACGTCTTTATCGTCATAGTTAATCCTGATTCCCGGCAGTATGTTCACTTTATCGGTTACAGACCAGTCTACCTGCCCAAAAAAAGCCCCGCTAAAACTATTCAGGCTGGGGTATGTGCGTATTCCATATCCGTTTAGCAATCCGGGAGTTTGCCATAGTTCGCTTGTGCTGTTTTGGCTGAAGCGCCATTGGTCTGCACCTGCTTCTTCTATTTGTGCACCATCTGCCCTTAGACGTTGCCCAATGGCAAATAAGCCAAAAACGCCGTCGAGTCCTTCGGTAAGTGTACCTGCCCAACGTATTTCCTGGCTCCACTGGCGGTGCTTGCTTGGAGCCTCGCTTTTGGCTAATCCCTGTAAGCCTGTAAAGTCGCGGTCGTTACTGGGATCCCAGTCCCAAAAACGCCATGCGGAGGTTGAGGTAAGTAAACCATCGCCTACTTTAATATTCACATTTACAGATGCACCTCCCATGTCCTGGTTAGACCGCCAAGGAGTATCCTGGTCTATTATACGGTTATATGGATTAGTACTGGGTAATGTGTATCCTAAGTCGGCAATGATCTGGTTAAACTGGCTGTAAGCAGGCCTATGTGTAGGAGCCACCCCGGCAATAACTTGTGCGTATCCGTTAGGGCGCTGACGGGTGTAATCAATAGCGAATAATACATCTACAGTATTATCAGGCTTATAAAGTAGTTGTCCTCGCAGCCCTACATTATTCAGGTCGTTTACATGTTGTTGAGTGCGTACATTATACAGTAAACCGTCGCGCTGTGTGCCTGAAAATGAAAGCCTACCGGCAAGTTTTTCACTAAAAGGTCCTGTTATGGATACTTTACTCTGTATGAAATTATAATTACCAAAACTATTTTCAACAGTAGCTCCAAAGTTAAACTGCGGTTTTTTTGTTGTTATGTTAAATGCCCCGGCAGTAGTATTTTTTCCAAATAAAGTACCTTGTGGACCACGCAGTACTTCAATTTGTTCAAGGTCTATAAAGTCCAGGGTAGTAGCGGCCGGACGTGCATAATAAACCCCGTCTACGTAAAAACCTACCCCTGGGTCTATTCCATCGTTAGTAAGGCCGAATGTTGTACCCAGCCCGCGGATACTTAATCCGGTATTTCTGGGGTTTGATGAATACAATTGTACTGATGGTACCAGTTCCTTAATACGGTTTACGTTAAAAGCTCCTGCATCGTTTGCCAGCCTGCCACTTATAACCGAAATAGGTATGGGTACGTCCTGTGCATTTTCCTTACGGCGACGTAATGTTATAAGTACCTCATTTAAGCTGGTGTCAAACACTTCGGTCAGGGTTATTTGCAGCGGTAGGGCTGTTGTTTCATCAACTACTATTGTTTGACCCTTAAACCCTAGGAATGTTATGTTTAGAGTTGCGGGCAGGATTTGATTTGCTATAGTAAATATACCATCAGCATCGGTTGTTACTGATATGGTGGAATTTTGTAAAAGTACCGTAACCCCGGGTACGGGTAGCCCTCCCTGATCTGTGATTATGCCGTTAATTTCTGTTTGCGCATAAACAGTGGTACCCAGTATAAAAAGAAAAAAGGTGTATATAATTGGTTTCATAGTTTTTTAATCAGAGTAGTTTTAATAGTATTCTTATACTAAATGTTATTACTAAGGTTGCCACAAGCAGTAATGCTATTTTTCGTGGTAGTTTACCCGACAAGCGTGCTGCAAACGGCGCTGCAATAGTACCTCCTATTATTATTCCGGCTAAGGTTGTCCAGTGGGTAATACCCAAGGAAGCAAAAAACGTAACCGCCGCGGCAAACGTTACAAAGAATTCTGAAAGGCTAACAGTACCAACCACAAAGTTCATCTTTCTTCCTTTTGCTAATAGGGTAGAGGTAACAATAGGCCCCCAACCGCCACCTGCAAATGAATCCATAAAGCCTCCTGTAAATCCTAAAAAGCCCACTTTCTTTATTTTTGATTTGGCATTTACATTTTTTAAGGCCAGGTAAATCAAGCGTAAACCAATAGAAAATGTATAAATAGCTACTGTTATATAGGCCAGGGTTGCATAAGTATTCCCAACGTAAATAAGGAGTAACGCGCCTGCTACCGCTCCCGAAACGCCGGGTATTGCCAACCACAAGAGTAGTCTTTTATTTACATTGCCAAATTTGTAATGAGTGTAGCCGCTAACCGCACTCGAAAATACTTCGGCGGTATGTATACTACTGGAAATTACTGGTAGGTTAACCCCAAAGAGCATCATCATGGTAGAACACATAATTCCGTAACCCATGCCCAGTGCACCGTCTACCAGCTGGGCAACAAACCCCACTGCCAGCATTATGTAGAAACTAGAAGGGACACCGGAAACCAAATGCAACAATTCTCTTCCTGATAGCAAAGCGGAAACACTGTAACCTACAATAAATACCATAAACAATAGCGATGCGGTTGTAATCAGCTTTTTGTTCGTTCCAGGCGCTTTATTGTTTACAGCCAATGGAGCGGTTATCTTATTCAACGTTTTTAGTTTATCGCTAAAATCACCGGCATGGGCATTCCTTAGTTTATTAAGCTGATTGATGCTAGTATCTACTTCATCAGGAATTACCTGCTCAAAATACTCCCTCAGCCTTCGAGCTAATACCGGTGACTTTCCATTGGTAGAAAAAGCTATTTTTAGGCTCCCCTTGTTTACTATAGATCCCAGGTAGAAATCACACAATGCGGGCTGGTCTGCTGCGTTTACCAGCACGCCTTTTTGTTTGGCCTGTTCGCGTATACCTCTATTTAATGCAGTATTGGCTGTAGCTATAATAATAAAGTCTACTTCGTTTAAATCTTCTGTTATAAACTCACGCTCCAGCAACTCAATGTTTTCATTTAACAGTATAATACTTCTCAATTCAGGATTTATTTCTGGCGATACTACTGTTATCAGCACATCCGGATTTTGTTTCAGCAGGGTTTGGGTTTTTTCCAGCCCCACCTTACCGCCTCCCACAATCAGGAAGCGGGAGGTTTCGGTTTTCAGGAATATGGGGAACAATGTATTTTTCATAATGCAATTTTTTTCTTCTCTCAGTTTTGAAAGAAGGTTCTATTGGCAAAATCGCCAAAGGTTTCACCTATACGTCTTTCGATTACAAATTGCTTAAAAAGAAGATCCGCTTCGGTTAAAATTTCGGTTTCATCCAGTTTTTCTTTGTACAGTTTGTTCAGGCGTTCTCCATAACGGTCGCCGCCCAGCATCAGGTTGTATTGGCCCGGGCCGGTACCCACAAAACCTATTTCTGCCACATAAGGACGCCCGCAGCCGTTAGGGCAACCCGTCATCCGTATTACAATATCGTCTTGCAATAAGTTATAGCGTTCTAACAAAGGCTCCAATTTTGTAACCAATTCGGGCAGGTAACGCTGTGCTTCTGCAAGGGCAAGCGGACAGGTAGGTAAAGCCACACACGCCATAGAATTTCGGCGTAAACCACTGGTTTCGGCTTCTATGTTGTATTTAGAAATCAGTGCTTCAATGGCCTGTTTGTTTTCAGGAGCTATTTCGCCCAGCATCAGGTTTTGATTTGCCGTGAAAATGAAGTTGGAAATGTTAAGTAAAGCCAGTTCAGCCAGAAACTCTTTTTGATAAGGCTTTACCACGCCATGTTCAATGAACAATGTGTAATACCACTTACCGTCGTGTCCTTGTTGCCAACCGTATCGGTCGCTGCGCTCTGTAAAGGTGTACGGTTTGGCTTCCTTCAGTTCAAAGCCTATGCGTTTTTCCAATTCTTTTTTAAAGCCCGAAACCGTAAGCTTATCTATGGTATATTTCAGCCTCGAAAATTTGCGGTCTTCGCGGTTACCAAAATCCCTTTGTATGGTAAGTATCTCATACACCGCTTTTAGGGTATCTTCTTCGTTATCGGTAAAACCTAAAATACTGCCCAGGCGCGAATATGTGGCACTGTTGCCGTGCGTAGTAGCAAGCCCGCCGCCCGCTGATATGTTAAAGCCTTTAAGCTCATCGTTTTCAATTATGGCTATTAACCCTATATCATTAGTAAAAACATCCACATCGTTAGAGGGCGGTATGGCAATACCTATTTTAAACTTACGTGGCAGGTAACGGTCCTGGTATAGTGGGTCTGCCTCTACAGAGCGTTCGTATATTTTTTCGCCATCAATAAATACCTCGTAATACGCCTGTGTTTTAGGCAGCAGCAATTGCGATATTTTATCGGCATATGCATATACCTGTTCGTGTACGGGTGAGAGTTGCGGATGCGAACTTACAATTACATTTCGGTTTACGTCGCCACAGGCAGCAATAGAGTCAAGCTTTGCGGTATTAAACGCCTGTATGGTAGGGCGAAGCTGGTGCTTTAGCAACCCGTGTAACTGTACGGTTTGTCGTGTAGTTATTTTTAGGGTACCTGTGCCGTATTGTTCAGATATTTCGTGTAGTGCAGCCCATTGTTTAGCGGTTATGGCACCTCCGGGTATGCGCAGGCGTATCATAAACGAGTACAGCTTGTCCAGTTTTTTTGCAGCACGCTCTGCACGGCGGTCGCGGTCGTCCTGCACGTACATACCATGAAATTTAACCAATACCTGATCGTCCGGGCGCAGGTTTCCGGTATGGTTGTCCTGTATACTCTCTTTTAACGTGCCCCTAAGGCCATCGCTGGCAGTTTTTATTTTTTCAACAGCCGATAGTTTATCGCTCATTTGTTTTGTCTTAAATAGTTTTAGTAAACATCTTTTTTATACCTGCCTTCGGTTTCCAGTTGCTCCAGCACATTGGCAGCATCAGTCAGGCTTATGTTGCGCTGTTCGGCTATTACCTCTATAATAGCGCGCTCCACATCGGTACTCATTGGGCTTTTCTGTCCGCAGATGTAGAGTACCGCGCCATTTTGCAACCATTGGTTAAACTCAGCCGCTTTTTCACGAATGCGATCCTGTACATAGATTTTGTGCTGCTGGTCGCGTGAAAAAGCTACATCGAGATTTGTAAGCACTCCCGAAGCCAGCCAGTCTTGAATCTCGGTTTGGTAATAAAAATCGAGCACAAAATGCTGCTCACCAAAGAACAACCAGTTTTTGCCATCGGCTCCGGTAGCATCACGATGTGCTATAAAACTCCTGAAAGGCGCTATGCCGGTACCGGGACCTATCATTATAATATCGCGGTCGTCTTCCGGCAATCTGAAGTTGGGGTTAGGATGGATATAAAAGTCGAATGTTTCATCGGCTTCAAAAACGGTAAGGTATGTTGAAGCCAGTCCTTGCTTTTCAGTCCCGTTAGCTTTAAAGGTATTCAGGTTCACGGTAAGGTGCACCTCACCATCGTGTGCCTCGGGAGATGACGAAATAGAATACAGCCTTGGAGCTACCGGAAGTAATTCCTTAAGTAATGCTGCCGCTTTAAATTCTTCAGGCAGTGCTGCTTGTGATAGCAAATCTTCAAGATCGGTTACTTCATCCCTGAAATCAATGTGTAATAACTTTCCAATGTTCTTAACCGAACGTTTACTAAGCCCTAAGATGTTTTTTTCTGCAAGCCAATTTGTAGCTGATTTACTTTCATTACCAATGGTTATATCGGTACTTCCTTCCAGTTTTAGCCAATTAAGTATTGGGACTATTTTTGCAGTACTGTTTCTGGCTATTACGCCAAGGGCATCGCCCGGTGCATACTGTACTTCTTCATTGGTACTAATTTCCAAATGATAGGTTTCTTTGTTAGAGCCTGTATCGTTTAGTATTACCTTGTGCGACAGTATACCTTTGTGTATCTCTTTAGTATGCGTATTACTTACCGAAGGAGAAGTTACAACTGTTGTTGTTGCAACACTTACACCCGCAAAGGCCGTTTGTAAATCATTTTCCCATTGCGAAACGGTTTCGGCATAGTTTACATCGGCTTTAACTAAAGGTAGTAAGCGTTTAGCTCCGTGTTTTTCCAGGGCTTCATCAAGCGCTATTGCTGCCTGGTTGAATAAAGGATAAGAGGAATCTCCTAACCCAAATACCGAGTAGGAAAGCTCTTTCAGGTTATAGTCTTTTGTGGTAAGCTGTTCATAAAATGCCTGAGCACTCAGCGGGAACTCGCCCTCGCCTTGGGTACTGATAATGAACAATACATGCGACTCTTTTTCAAGCTTCTTTGGGTCCAGCCCAAATATATCTACCGTACGGGCATTGATCTTTTTCTTTTTAAAAGATGCCAGTAACCCCGATGCTACTTTCTTTGCATTACCCGTTTCGGTGCCGTACACAATAACGGGCTTAACCTGTACAGGTATAATTGCTGTATCTGCCACAGGTGTACCTATACTATTTCTTCCTTCAAGGAAACCTGCTATATAACCTTTAGACCATATAAGTTCTTCGGGCGAGGAAACCTTTACCAGTTCTTTTAATATTGCTAACTTACTATCCGGCAGCATACTGAAATGTGTTTTTATGATTATCAAAATACGACTCGTTACCGGCTGTTTCCTGTATCCAGGAATATTGCTTATGCAGGTTTACTACATTGCCAATAATTATCAGGGTAGGTACGTATTCAAACTTTGGTAGCCCTTTTTTATTCAGGTCATAAAAGTTGCGTATGGTTGTTTTCTGGAATGGGGTAGTAGCCTGTTGTACTATAGCAATCCCTTTTTCGGGGTCAATGCCAATACGGATAAGTTTTTGCGTAAGCTCTTCCAGTTTTTGACCACTCATGTAAAATACCAATGTATCATCGGTCTCGGCCCAGTCAAGCCATTGAGCATATTTCACTGTAGAAAGGTCATACAGTGTAAGGAAGCGTACACCCCTTGAATGTCCGCGTGCGGTTAACGGAATACCCGTGTACGCAGCGGCGCCAAAAGCAGCCGAAACACCAGGGACCATTTCGTAGGGTATTTTGTGTTTTTTTAAAACCTGAAGTTCATCCAGTACATTAGAGAATAACGACACATCGCCGCCTTTAAGGCGTAGTACCAGGTGCCCTTTAAGCGCCAGTTCTACCATAAGGTCATTTATGTCGGTTTGTGGGGTATGTATGCCCTTAGAGCATTGTTTTCCCACATAAACAATATGGGCATCCTTGCGGGCGTGCTCTGAAATCAGTTCGGGAGAAACCAGCCTGTCTGTTAGTATTACATCGGCTTGTTGCAGATAGCGCAGGGTTTTTAGGGTAACCAAATCCGGGTCGCCGGGGCCTGCACCGGCCAGTATAACTTTTCCTTTTTTAATATTCATTTTCGTTGTGTTTAGGGTATAAGAATCCTTGCCTTATTGTTTAAATAAGGTAAATTCTTACAAAATGTTTAATTGAGATTTCTTAGAAAAGACCGTCTACCGAAAGGTAACGCTCTCCGGTATCGTAGTTAAAGGTAAGTACCACCGCATCTGCAGGAATGGTTTCCGAAAGTTGTGCCACAGCTGCTAGTGAAGCTCCTGTAGATATTCCTCCCAAAATTCCTTCTTTAGTAGCAAGGTCTTTAGCGTATTGAAAAGCAGCATCTCTGCTTACCGTTATTATACTGTCTATGAGTTTACTCTGGTAAATTTCAGGTACAAAACCGGCACCAATACCTTGTATGGGGTGCGGGGCAGGGCTACCACCAGACAGCACCGGTGAAAGTTCTGGCTCTACCGCAATAACCTTTAGGTTAGGAAAATGCTGTTTTAGTACCGATGCAACACCGGTAATGTGCCCGCCGGTACCTACGCCTGTAACCAGGTAATCGATGCCCTCAGGAAAGTCCTCTAGAATTTCGAGAGCTGTAGTTTGTTGGTGCGCCCATACGTTTGCTTGATTGTTAAACTGTGCGGGTGTCCATGCATTAGGTATTTCTTTAAGTAGCTCTGCAGCACGTTCTATAGCGCCTTTCATTCCTTTTTCCCTTGGGGTAAGGTCGAATTCAGCACCGTAAATCTGCATTAGTTTTCGGCGTTCCACGCTCATCGATTCGGGCATTACCAGTATTACTTTGTAGCCTTTTACGGCAGCTACAAGGGCGATACCAATACCCGTATTACCCGATGTAGGCTCTACAATAACGCTCTCCGGAGTAAGCAGGCCTTTTCTTTCTGCATCTTCTATCATGGCCAGGGCTATACGGTCTTTAATGCTTCCGCCGGGGTTTGTACGTTCCAGTTTTATAAAAACATTTTTGTTGTTGTACAGTTTGTTTATGCGTACCACAGGCGTTTTCCCTATGGTTTCTAAAATTGAATTTGCTTTCATATTCTTGAATGTTTGTGTTTAAATACTAAAGTTTTGTACAAGATCCTTTTTCTTTCTTGTAGCTGTTTTGTTTTCCGCCTTGTGAAATACCTGCGAATCGGGTGGTACAGATGCTGTGAGCCAAACACTTCCTCCTATAACCGAACGGGTGCCTACTACGGTATCACCACCCAGTATGGTAGCGTTTGCATAGAGTATTACGTTGTTTTCTATGGTAGGATGCCGTTTTTTAAAAGTATGGTCGCGGTCTACCGATAGTGCTCCAAGGGTTACTCCCTGGTAAATTTTTACGTCGTTACCTATTACGGCGGTTTCGCCTATTACAATCCCGGTGCCGTGATCTATAAAAAAACGCTTACCAATGTTCGCTGCCGGGTGAATGTCTATACCTGTTTTGCTGTGAGAGTACTCACTAATAATGCGTGGAAGAACCTGTAGGCCTGACTTCCATAGCTCATGAGCTAACCGGTGTACCGAAAGCGCAAAGAATCCGGGATAGGCAAGGAGTACTTCATCTTTTGATTTTGCCGCAGGGTCAAATTCCAGTACTGCATTTAAGTCATCCAGCAACGTATTATGTATAACCCCCAGTCTGGCAAAGAATAGCCCTGATAGGGTTTGTGCTTCGGTAGCAGGGATACGTTCCTGCAAAAAGAAGCCTTTCAGTACATCACGCAGCTCAACTTCTTTATGCTGAAATATTGTGTAGCTTATGTATTGCTCTTTTTGGCAAAACAGCCATGCAAATAACTCGTCTACCCAATGCCTTACTTTGTTTGTATCCAGGTGTATTCTGTTTTCAACCAGGTTTGCACGATATATAGCTCTTGTATTATAATGTTCTACTGCTTCCATAGCTATTAAGTTTTATTTTCTGTTTTCATTGATTAAGCCAGTACTTGATTTTGGGCAAAAAAAAAGTCCCTCGGGCAGAGGGACTTAGGTTATTGTATAGTATACGCGCTTTAGTAAAGGTACACACAGCATAACTTGTCCCAGGGTTTCTGAGAACAACAACATGCTACCGATACAAAAGTTATATATTTCATGATATGTAAAAAAAAAGCCCCTGCTGTGCAGAGGCTTGTATATTATAATTTGTTTTAAAATTATGCCATAGCGTGCCCTGCCGAAAAACTCGGTACAAAACAACACATATTGCAAGCTTTAAAATTCATGTCTTTATTTGAAATGATATTAAGGCAAATGTATAAATAATTTTTTACGGCGCAACAAAAATTGGTTAAAAATGTAAAAAAGTCTTTCAGAGTGCGCCGTTATTACCTTAAAAAGAGTGAGGTAATATTTGTGTAATTGTTTGATATACTTTTTTTAAGGTAAAAAAGAGGGCCGCCTTTTTAAGAAGACAGCCCTTTGTTTTACTTTTTAGATTCTTCCACAGACACTTTGCGGAAATCCTTCATAAGTTTGCTTAATTCTAATGCAGATTTACGTGCACGTGTTCCGGCTGCTTTGTTACCTGCTTCAATTTGTAGAGTTGCATCTTTCTGGAAGGCTTCGTACTCTGCTGCGATTTTGTCAAAAAGGTCTTTCATAATAGTTTTAAATAAGGATGGCAAAAATACGATTTTGCCTTTCAACACAATGTTATTTATGATTTTAATAAGGTTTTTTTTATCAGAATTTAAAGACTGACAGTTCTTGTTTTCCTGTAAGTATGAAAACCTGTACCTTTACGGGCAGAATAACAAAATTTTATGGATAAAACAGGTGTTATCTTTGACATGGATGGTGTAATTTGCCACACCAATCCTTTCCACAAGAAGGCTTTTGAAGCTTTTTTCGATAAATATGAAATTCCTTATTCGGAACCGGAATTTGAAGCGCATATGTACGGCAAGCATAACGGTTATATTATGTCGCATTTTTTTAAGCGTACTGTGCAGGGAGCAGAGCTTCTTTCTTTAGAAGATGAAAAGGAATCTATGTTTCGCGAAATTTACAAAACTCAAATACAATCATTACCACACTATCAGGCTTTTTTAAGTGAACTTAAAGCAGAGGGGATATTAACAGGTGTAGCTACTTCCGCTCCACGTGCCAATCTTGATCTTATCCTTGACGGTTTGGCAATTCGTAGTCAAATGGAGTCGGTTATGTCTAGTGAAGATGTTTCAACTCATAAACCTTCACCTGAGGTGTACCTTAAAACTGCCGAACGTTTAGGCTTAGAGCCAAGCCAGTGTCTTGTATTTGAGGATTCTTTTTCCGGTGTATCGGCGGGTTTAAACGCAGGTATGAAGGTTGTAGGCGTATTAAGTTCTCATACTAAAGAAGAACTGCCTCCATGCGATTTCTACATTAATGATTATTCTGAAATTAACGTAGCTAAAGTAAAAGAAATACTCTCTAAACAATAGTTTATTGATAAAAGCGTATTAGGGTATAAAATTAAAGGCTGTCTAAATTTAGACAGCCTTTAATTTTTATTGTTGTTCTTCCTCCGGCGGAGCCGATGTTAATGTACGTATGTGTTTAAGCTTTTCTTTCCAGGTTTTCAGCTCTTCTTTATGGCGTTCTATACTTTTGTATACTTCTTTTACAAAAGGGTTATCCGCTTTGGCATTGCTGATAAACTGAATGTTATTCTCTAACTGGAATATTTCAGATTGCACTTCTTCAATTTTACGCATAATGAAAATCTGTTCGTTTTCCAGTCTGCGGGTGTTGTTGTCACCTTCAGATAGTTGCTCCAGCCTGTTATTAAAGCGCACCATTTCGCTTTCTTTCTTGCTCAGGCTCAGTTTGTCAAACAGTGCATCTAATATCTTGTTAAACTTACCTTCTATATGCCTGCGGGCCTGAGGTACACGCCCCAAAGTCTTCCAGTTTTCTATATGCTGTTTTATAGCATCGAGGTCTTCTTTATGATTGCCTGTTAGCTCAAATGTCTTAAGGTTATCCAGATATTCTTTTTTCTTTTCAAAGGCATCCAGTTCGTCTTTATTGGCTTCATTACGGTGTGCATGCAGTCTGTCAAAATAATGGTTACATGCAGCCTTAAAGTCTTTCCATACGGCATCACTGTATTTACGCGGAACATGGCCTATAGTTTTCCATTCTTCCTGTATCTGTTTCATTACAGCAGTAGTGGCGGCAAAGTCATCACTTTCTTTAAGTTCATTTGCTTTTTCTACAAGTGCCAGTTTACGGTTTAGGTTGGTCTGCTGGTCTTTTTTAATGTCTTTGTAGAAAGAGTTTTTCACGCTGTTAAAGTTTCTTACCGCATCTTTAAATGCAGCCCAAACTTCTTCGTTAACCTCTTGTGGTACCTTACCTGCCTTGAAGAATTCTTCTCTAAGGGCTTCAACGCGGTCTATAAGTCCCTGCCATGCATTGTGCGCTGTTACCTTTTCGGCAGCAACTGCTTCAATACCGGCTATAATTTCCTGTTTTTTCTTCAGGTTTTCATTTTCTGTTTCGCGGATACGGCTTACAAGTGCTTCGCGCTTTTCGTGTATTTGCTTGGTAAGTTCACTAAAACGGTTCCATATTTCTTCGCGGTGTTCACGAGATACCGGGCCTATTTCCTCTTTCCATATCTTGTGTAGCGCTTGTAGCTCACGGAAAGCCTTGCTTACATCAGTGTCGTTAGCTAATTCTTCCGCACGTGCTATAATTTTAAGCTTCTGGTCCAGGTTGTGCTTAAAGTCCAGGTCGCGTGCCTCGCGGTCCAGGTGTAGCTGGTCGTAAAAACGCTCTATATGGAAGTGGAAGTTGTTAAATACGTGGTTGTATTTATCCCTTGGTATAGGGCCGGCATTTTTCCAGCGCTCCCTCAATTCGTTAACCTGTTTTATAGAGTCTTTAAGGTTACTGCCGTTATCAGCTAATACCTTTAGTTCTTCTATAATTGCTATCCTGTTATCTAGATTAGCTTTTTGGTCATTCTGCACCTTTTTAAAGTGGGCATTTTTCTGATCCCTATACTTATTATAAAGGCTGTCAAATGTATTTTTTAATGGGAAATGGTATTCAAAACCCGAGGTATCTCCACCATTATCGTTAGTGTACTCGTCCCTTTTTTCTTCTATAAAATGATTATACTTGTTGTAAAACTCACGACGAATTTCTTCAACGCGGTTTTTTACAGACAAAGCGCTTTCACCTGATGTAAGTTTTTCCAGTTCAGCCGTAAGCTGCTCCATAGAAAAATCGCCATAATCAGGTACCTCTTCAGAATGATCTTCATCATGATGTTCAGCTTCCGCACTTACAGGTTCCTCGCTGGTCTCAACTACTTCTGTAACTTCTTCAGCAACCGGTTCCGGTGCGGTAGTTTCCTCGGATTTTTCTGCTTCAGGTGTTTCTTCAGGTTCAGCTCCGGTAACTTCGGCTGGGGCAAAAGGAAGTTGGCCTTCCGTTTCGTGAAGTTGCTCTTTAAGGTCTTCGGTATCTTCCGGAAGTTCCTCATTACTTACAGCTTTGTTTTCAGGAATGTAGCCGTTTTCAAAGGTGTCTCCGGCTCCTGTAATCGGGGTTCCATCTGCATCATGCAGGTTGTCATTCTTTTCTTCTAACATTTTTTTAATGCTTAAGGGGTTAGCTTTATTGCCGAAAGATACTAAACACTCTTGAAAATTCAAAGAAAAACATCTTATACAGATAATTTTTCTGAATTATAAATCAATTTTATAACAATATTAACAAAATGATTAATACGGTTTAACGGTTCCATATTTTCCAGGCTCTTTCGGCTTGATACACAAGCATTTTGTAGCCATTCATGGTTTTTGCCCCGTTTTCCTTTGCCAGTCGAAGAAATTTTGTTTCCTCCGGATTGTACACTAAATCGTAAGCAATATGCTTTTTGGTAAACAATGAATAGTCCAGTTCGGGGCATTCATCCACATTTGGGAAAGTTCCTACAGGTGTGGTGTTGATGATGATGTGGTATTCGCTGAAAACATCTTCGGTAAGGTCGGCATAACCAAACAGTTCTTCATTACCGCTGCGCGAAACAAAATCGTATTCAATCTTCATCTTTCGTAATGCAAATGCTACGGCTTTAGCCGCACCGCCGGTACCCAGTATCAGGGCTTTCTCGTGGTGTTTTTTCAGCAGTGGCTTTAGTGATTTCTTAAACCCGAAGTAATCGGTATTATAGCCTTTAAGCTTACCTTTTCTAGATACGGTAATAGTATTTACAGCACCTATTATTTTGGCATTTTTGGAAAGTTTATCCAGTAAAGGTAATATCTCTTCCTTATACGGAATAGTTACATTAAGCCCTTTTATTCCCTTAGTGTTTTTTAGTATATATGGTAGTTCATCAATTTCATCAATATCAAAATTGCGGTACGATACACTTTCAATTTTAAGTTTTTCAAACTTTTTTTTGAAGTACCCGGCAGAGAAGGAGTAGCTGATGTTGCGGCCCACAAGGCCAAATATTCTTTCTTTCACGATGTATGAAATTGATTAAAATAAAAACCCGGCAAATATACTAAGCCGGGTAAATATATTCATTAAATGTTAACTTAACGTTTCCTGTATTTTTTCATTTCGTCCTGAACAACCTGTAAGTAAAACACATCAGGGAAATATTCTTCCAGCAACGTGTGGTGACGGTAGTTCAGTTTCAGGCCATTATTAAGATGATAAATACCCTTATCGGTTTGGCTTTGCTGTAAGTATAAACCTGCTAATCGGTACTCAATTTCGTATTCATCAGCATGGTATTCTGCAGCCTGGTTCAGTGTTTCAATAGCACTGTCGTTTTCGCCAAGGCTGTGCAGCGTATCGATCCAAAATAACCAGGTGTCGAGCTGATAATCACCAAACTCTACTGCCTTACGATAACCTTCTTCAGCTTCTTCATAAAACTTAAGGGCTGTGTTTATGGTTGCATAGCGTTTCCAGTATACCTTATTTTCGTTATCAATACCTATGGCCTTATTTACGTAATACAGCGCTTTTTGGTAATTTTTAAGGCGTAAGTAAAAATCAGTTATAGCTATCCATGCTTTATCAAGTAACGGATCTTCGTGTACCGTTTTTAGGTAATACTTCAGCGCTTTTTCCTTATTGCCCAGTCTTTCGTAACATTTGCCCACACGAAGCAGCGCAAATGATGTAGGGTCATCAAGCTCCATAGTAGTGTTGTAGCACTCTATGGCTTCTTCATAACGCTTCAACTTTTCAAGCGTCTTAGCTTTTTCCAGGAATGCGCCCAAAAACACTTCGTCTATTAGCGTAGCATATTCAAATGCCCTTAAGGCTTCTTCATAGTTTTTAATAGCGTAATACTGACGGCCAAGCTGGTGCCAGGCTACCTCGCTGTACGGCTGTTTGTCTATAAAACTGTTCAGGAAATCAATGGCTTCAAGGTTTTGATCCAAAAAGTCAAAACAGTACACTACATTGTATAGTGCCGAATGGTCTTCAAGGTCTTCCTCAAGGCACTTAATAAAGTTTTCCCTTGCCAGTTCCAGGTTATCCATAAACAAGTATTCCATACCTAACAGCGAGTATACATCGGCATAGTCGTCTGTATATTTCAAGGCTGTTTTAAGGTATTCTACAGCTTTATCGTGCTGGTCGCGTTTACTGTAAATATTGGCTTTCTGGATATAGATTTCCTCGTTAGTAGGCTCTATGGCATAAAGGTCGTTCAGTAAACGTTCTGCCTGCTCCAGTTTATCATCAAAAACTAAAATCTCTACTTGTACTAATTTTAAGCCTGTTGATCTGGGATGTTGTTCCAGTCCTAATTTTAAGGCCTTCTTAGCTAAATTTATTTTTCCGCTGTCGAGGTAGTGGAGGATAATGTCCTCAAACTCTTCAGAGTCAAAGAAGAATACTTTGTTGGTCTTCAACATCGATTCGAACTTTGATAAGGATAAACTGCGATCTTCTTCCTCGTGACTCAAATTCATACTCCTACGGTTTAAATATCCTTCTTAAAGTTACAAAATCTTCACCCTAATTAGAAATTCTTTAAATATCTTTTAAACAAATTAATTAACAAAATGTTGAATAATCTACATGCCAACCAATTATCGGCTGTTATCCAACTCATGCATCACTTCATCCATTACTTCAAGAATAATGCCAACCCCTTCGCGGATTTCATCATCCGAAATTGTAAGGGGAGGAGTAATGCGTATGGCTTTTCCTTCAAACAGCAGCCAGAACAAAATAAGCCCCCTTTCGTGGCAGCGAAGTATCACTTTGTTAGTAATATCATCGTTTTCGGTCATTGCAGCAAGCATAAGGCCACGACCACGCACTTCGGTAATTAACGGATGCACCAACAAGCTACGGAACAATTTTTCTTTTTCCAGTGCCTGTGCCATAATGTCAGTTTCAAGAATTTCCTGCAAAGTTGCGAGGCAAGCCGCTGCTATTACAGGGTGTCCGCCAAAAGTAGTTATGTGGCCCAGTTTTGGGTCGTGACTCAGTAAATCCATCATTTCAGATGATGCGGTGAATGCCCCTACAGGCATACCGCCACCCATACCTTTGCCCATAACAATAACATCGGGTATTACATCGTAGTTCTCAAATCCGAATAATTTTCCTGTACGGCCAAATCCGGGTTGTATCTCATCCAGTATCATTAGTGCGCCTACTTCGTCGCAGCGCTGGCGTACTTTTTTAAGGAAATCATTATATGGTTCTACAAAACCGGCGCCTCCCTGTATGGTTTCCAGTATAACACCTGCCGTCTTGGTCGTAATTTTCTCCAGGTCGGCCTCATTATTGTAGTTTATGAAATCCACATCGGGTATAAGTGGGCGGAATATTTGTTTGCGCTCCTCAAAACCCATAACGCTCATAGAACCCATGGTATTGCCGTGATATGCATTAAAACACGATATAAGTTGGCTGCGGCCCGTAACCCTACGTGCCAGTTTTAGGGCGCCTTCAGTAGCTTCGGTGCCGCTGTTAAGCAGGTAGGTGTTGTTCAGCTTTTCCGGTAGGTGCTGTGCTAATAGCCTGCAAAACTCTACCGCTGGGTGCTGGGCATATTCGCCATACACCATAACGTGCGAGTATTTGTCCAGCTGATCTTTTATGGCCTGTGTTACCCTTGGGTGCTGGTGCCCCAGGCTTGCCGCCGATACCCCCGCTACAAAGTCGAGGTAGGGCTTGTTATCTACATCATATATATAGCTCCCTTTGGCATGCGATATTGCAATACCAAGGGGGTGTTTGCTGGTTTGTGTCTGGTATTTGTAAAAATCGTTCAGCATTGGTGTACGTTGCTATTAAGATTTTGTTTTTTTATCCTTCTTAGCCGGAGCTTTTGGGGTAGAAACCTTAGCCGCAGGTGCTACAGCTGGAGTAGTTGCGACGGGAGCCGTTGTTTCTGTTCCTTCAGGTTTTGGTTTCGGGTGCTCTTTATCCCAGTTCAGGGTTTCCTTTAGCGGCTCCAGGGGTTTGTCTTCCTTTTGTTTTAGCTTACCCGTTTTCTTTAGTATTTCCTCATGGAGTTTCTTTTCTTCCTCAGGGAAAATATCGTCTTTTGTGAGTATTCTCTCATCGCCGCGCCATTCAAAACCTCTCAATTTCCGTGCATTTTCTGCAAACTGATTTTCGGGGTAACTTTCGCTAAAAGGCTTTATTAAAGAGGTTACCGAAACAATCTGGTTGTCTTCAATATCAAGATGTATTTTACTGCTTACGCCTTTGTCTATGCCGATAAGCGTGTTATCGCTATCGTACATATAGTAAATTTTCTCGGTATTTTTTACAAGGTCTATTTCATAAAGTTTGTTGTCGCAAAAGCGTCCATACAGGTTTACACCCTTTACCTGGTTATACCGGGGTTTATCCCTGTGTGCAAAACTCCATACGGTATCCAGTTGTACTATAAAGGCATTGTTCAGTACTTTAATACTGTCGAGCTGTTGGGTTTTATTATCGGATATAAGGTGAATGATATCGCCTGTCACCTGACTGTCGCCGTTCCATACCACCGGTCGTTTTATAAGCTGTGTAAGTCCTTTAGCTTCGTCCGAATGTATCGAATCGCATTTGCCGCTCATATCTACCTTGTAAAAACGTGCATCGTTAAATCCTCGTATAATACGTGCGCCTTCTTTACCGGTTACCAGCATACGCTTGGCGTGCATGTATACTGAGTCGGTTTCTACTAGGGTAACAGCTTCAGCATGCTTTGTTACAAAAAGTGAATCCTTAGCTTTAAATACTTCACCGTAGTGGCCACGAATAGTATATTTGTTTACACTATCCCGCACGCTTACATTATCGGTAAGGCTTGAGAATTCCTTTTTACGATCGTAGTAAATGTAGTCGGCTTTAATGCGCTGTGTATCGTAGTCTATATATGAATTTGTAAACAGCTTGGCCTGGTCTTTCTTAGTGTCGTAAAACCCTTTTTCGGTATAAATAAAATTGTTTTTACCGGTTATGGTTGTTGGCCCAAATACGTATGCATGACCCGGACTGGTATAGTAGTCCAGGTGGTTTGACTTCATTACATACTTAGGGTTAGTAAGTGTTACAGCAGTTGTAAACTGGTATTTTTTCTGTGGAATATAATAGCGCCCTGATTTGCTTTTCAGTACGTTTTCTCCGCTGGTTATGGTACCGGGTGTACGGTAGTAAGCCTGCTGTATATTTCTATCCAGATAAATAGTATCGGTTACCAGGCGCGTATCGGGTGATTTCATACTTACATTACCACTGGCAAAAGCAAATTTACGTTCGCCGTTGTACTCCGCGTATTTGCTGTTCAGGTAAAGTGTATCACCTTGGTTCATTACCACATCGCCAAATAGCTTCGCGTAATTTTCAGCCTCAAAGTAATAGGCTTTGTTAGAAAGTATGGTTACACCTTCATGCTTTAGCCTTACATGGCCGGTAAGAACAACCGCACCGGGTATTTCGGTTTGGTTTCGGTCAGTGTAATCGGCATTTTCTATAATGACCTTGCTTTTTTGTGCAGGTTTTGGCTGCGCAAAACCCGGCAGCCACCATAGGGTAAGGAGTATAGTAACAAGAAACGCTTTCTTCAAAGTATAGGAAATTTGAGCAAAATTACACAAAAACATCTTAATTTTCAGTATTAGCAAACGCTTATAAAACGGTACTTACCTATAAAAAGTATGGCAATAATAATGCCTAAAAAGAAACCGCCACTCGGGCGGTTTATATTATAGTGTTTCAGTCCTGTTCTTAGCGGTAATGATAAAGTAGATACCTATAAGTATAAATGGTATACTTAGCCATTGTCCGGTAGAAAGTATAGGGTTTTTGCCTTCAAAACCGCCCTGGCTTTGTTTTACAAATTCTACCACAAAGCGCACCGTCCACAGGAAGACCATAAATACCCCGAAAAGAAGTCCTCTGTATTTACGTGCAGGTGTTTTCCAATACATGTAAAAAAGTATAGCAAATACAAATATGTACATAAATGCTTCATACAACTGCGCCGGGTGACGGTAAGGTATATTTTCAAGGGTTTTAGCAAAACGCGGATCTTGCGCTATAAGATGGTATGCTTCATCTGGTGTTTTTGCACCGGTTATTTTCATGGCTTCTGATTTACCTAACCAATCTTCACCGCGCACAAATTTTACAGCGGTAGGCATATTAGGGTCTTTTACCTCGTCACCTAAGATTTCACTATTAAAAAAGTTACCCATCCTTACAAAAATACCACCGCTGGTTACGGGTATCACCACACGATCTAATACCCAAAGTATAGGCCTGTGGATTATCTTTTTGCTATACCAAATGCATGAAAGTATTATAGCTATAGCAGCACCGTGACTGGCAAGGCCTGCAAAGCCTGTAAATTCGAAATCTCCTTTATCATCCCAACGGAATGGTAATAATATTTCTGCCGGGTGCTTGCTGAAATAAGGCCAGTCATAAAAAAACACCTGCCCAAGCCTGGCTCCAAGTAGTGTGGCTACCACGGTATAGATAAACAACTTATCCAGCTTATCCGTAGATTCGCCTTCGCGGTCGTAAATCTTTTTCATTATGTACCAGCCCAGTACAAAGGCTACTATAAACATTAAGCTGTAAAAACGCAGTTTCAATGGTCCAATATCTACACCTTCGGCGCTGTTCCATGTAAAGCTTAGGCTGTGTATCATGTATCTTATTTTGTGTTTTTTTAAATTTAAACTGTTTGTCCTGTAAAAGTAAGGTTTGTTACAGTAAAAACTGTTAATTAATGTTTATGCGCACATTTTTTTTCAGGAACGGGGTCATAGCCACGCCCTCCCCACGGATTACAGCTTACTATGCGTTTTATGCCCAGCCATCCTCCGTAAAAAAGCCCGTGGGTTTTAAGGGCTTCAAGAGTGTATTGAGAACATGTAGGGGAGTACCTGCAGGCTGATGGAAGCAGGGGAGATATGGCTGCCTGGTATACCCGTATCAGGAGTATAAATGGAGCTGTAATTATCTGCCCTGCTTTCATTTCAGTATTATTTTACGCTAAAGGTAGTACCTTCTTTGGTGTCTTTTAGTTCTATACCCAGTTCTGTAAGGCGATTACGGATTTCATCGCTCAATGCAAAGTTTTTATTGGCACGGGCTTCCCTACGCATTTCTATAAGCATGTTTACCACACCTTCCAGTTTGTCATTGCTGCCGTCCTGTCCTTTTTCATCCTTAAGTCCCAGTACGTCAAACGTAAAGCTGTACAATGTTTTCTTCATGCAGTCAAGGTCGGCTTGTGTAAGTGTTTCCTTATTTTCCTTAAGCAGGTTAGCAAACTTTACGGCTTCAAACAGGTGTGCTATCAGTATAGGGCTGTTAAAGTCGTCGTTCATGGCATCGTAGCACAGCTGTTTCCATGCAGCAATATCAAGGGTAGACGTTGCGGCCGGAGTTATTTCCTCCAGTGTAGCAAAGGCTTCCATTAGCTTGTTGTAACCCTTTTCAGATGCCGTGATGGCCTCATCGCTAAAGTCAAGTACACTTCTATAATGTGCCTGTAGCATAAAGAAACGCGCCACCGATGGCGAAAACGCCTTGCTCAGGAACGGGTTATTACCGGTAAAAATCTCGCGTGGCAGTATGTTGTTACCCGTAGATTTCGACATCTTTTTGCCGTTTAGCGTAAGCATATTGGCATGCATCCAGTAGTTTACTGGGCTATGGCCTGTAGCAGCTTCGTTTTGCGCAATTTCACATTCATGGTGCGGGAACTTAAGGTCCATGCCGCCGCCGTGAATGTCAAAATGGTTACCCAGGTATTTGGTGCTCATGGCTGTGCATTCCAGGTGCCACCCCGGGAAACCGTCGCCCCAAGGAGAAGGCCAGCGCATTATATGTTCAGGCTCGGCACGCTTCCACAGCGCAAAGTCGGCAGAATTGCGTTTCTCGTCCTGTCCGGCAAGTTCGCGGCTGTTGGCCAGCATATCGTCAAGATTACGGCCACTAAGCTGCCCGTAGTTGTGGTTTTCGTTAAATTTAACCACATCAAAATACACCGAACCATTACTTTCGTAAGCAAAACCATTGGCTATAATTTCCTTTATGGTTTCTATCTGCTCTATAATGTGTCCGGTAGCGGTAGGCTCTATGCTTGGTGGCATATTGTTAAACAGTTCCAGTATCTGGTGAAAATCTACCGAATACTGTTGTACAATTTCCATGGGCTCCAGCTTTTCCAGCCTGGCTTTTTTTGCAATTTTATCTTCACCTTCGTCGGCATCATCTTCTATGTGGCCTACGTCAGTTATATTACGCACATATCTTACCTTGTAGCCAAGGTGTTTAAGGTAGCGGTAAACCAGGTCAAAAGATATAAAGGTGCGGCAGTTGCCCAGGTGCACATTGCTGTATACGGTAGGGCCGCACACATACATGCCTACATTTCCATCTAAGATGGGAGTAAACACCTCTTTGTCGCCCGAAAGCGAGTTGTATATCTTTAGTTGCTGGTTAAGATTAAGTTGCATATAAATGGTTTAATTTTCTTAAAACTGGGTGTCAAGTTTAATGTAATCAAGGAATTCCCTGCGTACACTGTCTTCTTTAAATTTTCCGCCAAACTCGCTGGTAACCGTACTGCTTTCTATGTCGCGGATACCACGTGAGTTAACGCAAAGGTGCTTGGCATCAATAACACAGGCTACATCTTGTGTACCCAGTACACGCTGCATTTCCTGTACTATCTGCATAGTGAGGCGTTCCTGTACCTGAGGGCGTTTTGCAAAGAAATCTACAATACGGTTCATCTTGCTTAGTCCTATTACAGACCCGTTGCTAATATAAGCAACATGTGCGCGCCCTACAATAGGTAAAAGGTGATGCTCGCAGGTAGAATAAACGGTTATGTTTTTTTCTACCAGCATTTCGCCGTATTTGTATTTGTTTTCAAATGTAGATGAACCCGGTTTTTTACTTGGGTTAAGACCTCCAAAAATCTCTTTTACAAACATCTTGGCTACACGGTTAGGTGTGCCTTTCAGGCTGTCGTCTGTAAGATCCATACCCAGTGTTTGCAGAATGCTTTCTACATCTTTTTTTATAAGTGCAATTTTCTCTTCGTCAGATAATTGAAAAGCGTCTTCCCTGATTGGGGTTTCGGCGCTGGTTGCTATATGGTTCTCGCCAAGGTCGTCGCGAAAATCGTCGTTATGAGTCATTACAATATATGTTAGCGTATATAAATAGTGTGCAAAGATAGTTAGAAAACTTTTATTGTTAACCTATGTTTAAAAGGCTTTGCAAAAGAGAATGTAATTAACTCTTTTTTAGTAATTGAACTCTTTTTATGTATTTTTCTAAATTTTAGCTAATGCATCAGCTATAGTCTATTTTCTATGAAAATGTGTTAAAAATAATTTTTTTCACAAAATAGGGTAGGGTATACGGTTTTTGAAATGTTAACATAAAAAATGTGAATTTTATGTTGCGTAAAGTTCATTTTATTGTAATTTTCGCGTTTCAAAAATCATTCTCTGAAAATGAAGAAATACTACTTATTTTGCTTTCTTAGTTTGCTTACTTTAAATGTTTTCGGACAAGGAAGTAACTGTGCCTCCATGGACCCCTTTTGTGCAGGCGGCAGTACGCTTACATTTCCCAGTGCCACAGGTACATCAATAACACCAGGCGATGCCCAGGGTTATGGTTGCCTCGGTTCTCAGCCGAACCCGGCATGGTTTTATATGCAAATTGATACATCGGGGAACCTTGTGTTTAACCTTACCCAGGTGAATACAAGTGGTACTCCTATTGATGTTGACTTTATTGCATGGGGGCCTTTTGTAGGGCCGCCACCTATTTGTGGACCTTCAAATCTTAACAGTACTACTCAGGTAGATTGTAGTTATTCTGCTTCTGCAACAGAACAAATTGATATTCCGAATGCACAGTCGGGTATGTTCTACGTTGTACTTATTACTAACTTTAACGGTAGTGCCGGTAGTATTAGTCTTACCCAGACCAATACTAACCAAACGGGTTCAGGTTCTACAAGTTGTGCTATTCTTTGCCCGCTTACTATTGGTGAGGATTTTATTCTTTGTCCTGATACTACTGCTAACATAAATGCGGTATTTACACCTCAGGGGACATATAATAGTAACCTAACAGTTATTCAATGGTATAATGGACCAACTCCTATACCTGGAGCTAATGGTACATCTTTAACTATTAGTTCACCGGGTACTTATTCGGTAAGTATTACAAACCCTGCCTGTGGTTCAAGTGCTATTACTGATAGTGTAGTGGTTACCGGTCCTGGCGATTTCCCTACAGCCGATCCTGAAGATATTACTATTTGTGGTGTAGGTAGTTCTCCTTATACTTTTGATTTAACCGAAAATAACGCTACAATATTAAACGGTCAGGATGAAAGTCTTTATCCTATTACGTATTATGAAAGTGAAGCCGATGCAATAGAAGGTTTTCCTTTTATTTATACCCCTGAAACCTATTCGGGTACAGATGGACAGGTAATGTGGATTACTGTAGAAGACTATAATACAGGTTGTAAAATAAGAAGGTCGTTTACGCTGCATGCAAATCCTGCGCCGCAGCCACCGGTACTCTCTAATTTTTATGCTTGTGACCAGGATCATAATAACGTAGAAACATTTGATCTTACCGCTCAGGATGGACCTGCACTTGCTTTGGCGGACCCGAATGAGTTTACAGTTACGTACTATACTTCTCAGGCTGATGCCGACGCTAATACTAATGCTATAGCAGTACCTGAAAGTTATACAACTTCAGGTGGAATGATTTATGTTCGTGTAACCAATAATGCTGATGTTAACTGTTATGGAACTACAAGCTTCTTAATTGTAGTTACTCCGCAACCTGAGGTTACAGCCCCTGCCGATGTGTTTATTTGCAGTAACGATACCTATGTGCTTCCTGCACTTAGTGAGGGTAACTACTATACCGGTACTGGCGGAACAGGAACCATGCTTGCCGTTGGTACAGCTATAACTGCTACACAAACTATATATGTATATGCTGTTAATGGTACAGCTCCAAATACCTGTACAGACGAAGACAGCTTTGTGGTAACAGTTTATCCACAACCTGTTGCTCCTGAATACTCAGATGTGACAGAGTGCGGTAGCTATACTCTTGAAGCTATTACAGGTGCTGTTTACCGTACTGCTACAGGTGGTGCCGGTATCCAGTTATATCCTGGGGATATCTTAACCCAAACCCGTACGGTATATGTATTGGCTCAAACTGGTAATGGCTCTGTAACCTGTACCGATGAGACTTCGTTTGTGGTTACCATAGTACACCCACCGGTACTTACTACGCCTACCGCCCTTGAAGCCTGCGACGATGTTACTAATAATGGTACAGAATTATTTAACCTTATCCCGGCGGGTAACCAGGCTGTAAATAACCAAAGCGGTTATACCATAACCTACTATACCAGCAATGCCACTGCCCAGGCGGGAGGCACTACCGGACAGATTACCAATCCTTCTGCTTACGAAGGTTCGGGCAACGTATACATCAGGGTAGTAGCGGCTGGCGATGCCACCGCATGTTATGCCATTAAAGCAGTACAACTTATCGTCCACCCAAAACCGGATGTACTACCGGTATCGGATTACATACTATGCGACGATACAGCTCCGGCTCTTGACGGCATTGAGACCTTTGACCTAACAACCAAAAACGCAGAAGCCACTACAGACGCTACCGCTACGGTAACGTATTATACAAGCAACACCGATGCCCAGTTGGGCCAAAACGCAATACAAAACCCATCAGCGTTCCAGAACACCGTTCCTGACCAACAGGAGATCTGGGTACGTGTGGAAACAGTTTACGGCTGTTGGGATACCGATAGCTTCAACCTGATTGTGAACCCGCTGCCACAGGCAGATTTAACCACACCGGTATTCTATGCCTGTGAAGAAACCCCTGGCGAAGGATTATTTGACCTTACGGAAGTAACCCCGGTTATTACCAGTGGCCAGCCGGGTTATTCAGTAGCGTACTACACAGATGCCGCTACTACCCAACAGATAGACGAAAGCACCCCGTATTTAACGTCGGATGCTACGATTTACGCCCTTGTAACCGATGTGGTAACCGGCTGTAACATAGTAGCCGCGGTGAGCCTTGACGTGCAGCCGGCACCGATAGCCCCAACGCCAACGCCACTTGAAGAGTGTGACTTTAACAACGATAATGTAGCTGCGTTTAACCTACAGGATGCGCTGGATGAAATCCAGGCTGCGATGGGTAATGGC
>NZ_JBKJHC010000021.1:0-27809 GCF_046613565.1 Flavobacterium sp. RHBU_3
TTGGGGCAGGGATTATAACCGAAGAACAAAAGATAACACACAAAACAACAAAGGCAGCCATTGGCTGCCTTTGTTGTTTTATGTATTATGAGAGAAGGAACGTTTACAGATAAGAAAGCGGTGTATGCCTTTAGCCCCGATGGGAGCGGCATCCTGTGAGCCTGTTGGGCTTGCAGATACAGCGGACAGCGGGTGCGACGATAATAAAAAAAGCCCGGATGAGTGGGCTTCAGGAGAAAATTAGTTGAGTAATAGCTGCATGAATTGTAAATCGAGCCAGCGGTTAAATTTAAAGGCAACTTCCTTTAATATTCCGGCTTCGGTAAATCCGAATTTTTTATGAAAAGCAATACTACCCTGGTTAGCGGCATCAATGCAGCCTACCATACAGTGGTAGCCTTCGGCACGGCAAAGCTCTATAAGGTGGGTGAGGAGTAGCCTGCCAATTCCCTTGCCATGCTGCCCTTCTATAACATAAACTGAATGCTCTACGGTGGGTTTGTATCCTATTTTTAACCTAAAAGTTCCATAAGTAGCAAAGCCCAGTACACTACCGTTTTCTTCAGCCACAATAACCGGCCAGTTGCCTTGTTGCTTGTCAGCAAACCATTGGCTTATTTCTGCTTCTGTCTTGGATTCGTAATCGTAGTTTGAAGTGGTATGCAATATATTGTGATTTGTTATATCACGTATCACTGCGAGGTCTGCTGTTGTTGCTCTGCGTATGGTAATCATCGTTAATTTTTTAATCAAAACATTCCATCATTATTAAATCACCCTCACGGTGTTCTATTACTACCATACCGTCTTTTTCGGTTTCATTGCTGCTACCCGTACGGTAACCTATTGTTAAGGCTTCATCCTGTAAAGGGTATTTCAGGTTTTTTGTAGAAATTCCTTCAACTTTTCCAATCGGGATTAACGAAATAGGAGTGCCTTGAGGGTACCATTTTTCAAACTTATTTGGCAGCAGGAATATTTTGCTGTGGTCGTCCAGCAAAACGATTTTCAGTTTATCTCGAAAGCGTACTATGTTTGTAATGTTTGTAATGGTATGATCAGCACGCTTTCCTGTTGCCCAAATGACATTTACAGCCGGTATTTTTCGGGTGATGAGATAGTCAAATGCCTTTTCAAGGTCTGTTTTTTCCTGATCGGGAGTGTACACTATTTCCAGGGGATATTGCTGTTCAAGGTATTTTTCGGGAGCAAATCCACGGTCAAAATCCCCAAGTAGCACATCTACCTTAATGCCAAGTTGCATCACCCTGTCTATAGCACTGTCTAAAACAATTACAAGCGGCGACCATTCCAGGAGCTGCCCCATAAGCTCTTTACTGCATTCGGCTCCGTTGGCTATAATAAGTGCCGGTTCCTGGTCGTCTCGTACTATGTGGTGTGATGACATTTTTGTGTTTTACTGTTTTTACAAATGTAGTAACTTATAACGGATATATTGAACATAGGCTGGCTACAGAGAATGCTACGCACTAATGCCTGTCTTGGATGAGACAGGCATTAGTGCGATATTAACTGATATAATGCTTACTCGGTAATTGTGTA
The DNA here is from genome assembly GCF_046613565.1 of Flavobacterium sp. RHBU_3. Lineage (NCBI taxonomy): Bacteria > Pseudomonadati > Bacteroidota > Flavobacteriia > Flavobacteriales > Flavobacteriaceae > Flavobacterium > Flavobacterium sp. RHBU_3. Next base: position 1,564 of record NZ_JBKJHC010000021.1, read on the forward strand.
ATTAAGTGTGTCAACTTCGGTTACACGGAAATACCCGAGGGCATAGTTGTCAATGTTAGTTTGGTTGACCATATTACCACGAACACTTGCAGGTGTGGTTGTAAATGGCCCGCCACCGTTTCCACTGGAAACTTCCAGTAGTTTTTCCATGTAGTTTTTGTATCGTTCTGATATGCTGAAGAGCTTTATACCGAGTGTTTGCCCTGCTTCAAGATCTTCATCACTGAAATTACCGAACATTTGATTTCCCTGTGTAAATTCGTCATCGAAAACATCATAATCAGGGAATGGAAGTATCTCGGCATCAAAACGTACCATATAAAAGTTATTAGCGCCTGCATCGTCCATAAAGTAAAAACGGACTTCGGTTTCATCACCCAAAAAACCACCATCATTTATTTGCTCTACAGTGGTAATTTCCGGTACAGGATATAAAGTTTCTACCGCGGTATATGTTTGTCCGTCTGAGATTATGGTAAGTGTGTATGTTTCGCCAAGGAGAGGTTCAAAATTATTGCAAACATATTCGCCTGTACCCGGAGTTTCTATAAAAGTGAACAGGGTGCCATCTGAGCTTGATACTGTTACCGATGCGCCACTTACTACCGGTACTTCTGTTTCATAGTAGCCTGTAGTTGTAGTAAGTTTTATGGTTTGGTTGTTTCCTGCAGTTCCTTTAACCCAGTCAAGCGAAGCATCTACTACCAGCCGAGGTGCGGCTGTTTCCAGATCTACATCTACTACTTCTTCGCAAGAAGCGAAAAGCAATGTTGTAGCTATTAAGAGTATATATGTTATTTTTTTCATGATTCTAAAGTTTGATTGATGGTGCTTAAAACTTGAAGTTGTACGTTACACTGGGTATCATCCCGAATATTGATAGCCGTACAGCCTCACTGGTTCCTGTGTCTTCGTTTTGGCGGAAGCTGATAGAAGCTGCATTTTGCCTGTTGTACAGGTTGTAGATACTAAATACCCATTCGCCCTGCCATTTTCTTCCTTTTTGGTTTTGTGGTGTTAATGTAGCCGATACGTCAAGGTGGTGATATGCCGGTAACCTGTTCTCATTTCTTAATCCATAGCTCGGAACAGTAATGTCTCCATAATGGTACTGTCCGTTAGGGTAGGTTACAGGTCTACCGCTTTGTAATGTAAATATGGCGCCAAATTGCCATTTCTTACTTAGTTCGTATGAACTTGTAACCGACAGGTTGTGCAGTTTGTCATAACCTGTTTTATACCACTGGCCATTGTTTATACCTATTTCATTTGGTGTACGACCGGGTGTTTGTTGCTCAGAGCGTGAAAGGGTGTACGATACCCATCCTGTTAATTTACCTTCATTTTTTCGAACAAGAAGCTCAAGCCCGTAAGCTCTTGACTTTCCTCTTAAAAGTACTTGCTCTATGTTTTCGTTTGCAATAAGATCGGCACCGTCTATATAGTCGAGCCTGTTTTTTATGTTTTTATAATACGCTTCGGCTTCAATAGAATAAGCGTCATTTTTCAGGTTGCGGAAATAACCTACTGCGTACTGGTCCAGCAATTGTGGTTTAAGGTAATCGTCGCTTGGCGCCCATACATCGAGAGGAGTAGGCGATGCGGTGTTGCTTATAAGGTGCAGGTATTGCGCCATTCTGTTATAGCTGGCTTTTAAAGAACTATCGTCGTTAAGGCGGTATGATACCGCTGCACGCGGCTCCGGATTGCTAAATTGGGCTATAACATCGCCGCTGTCATAATAGCGTGTGCCTATAGGCGTAGCTTTTTCATAAATCTTCAGGTCGTCATCGTATGCCACAGGCTGGTTGTTAGCGTAAATATTCATGGTCTGAGCACCAAGCCTGTAAAAAAGACTGTAACGAAGACCGTAGCTCAGTGTAAGTTTATCGGTTAGCTGTTGTTCGGCGTCAATATATACGGCCGGTTCCAGTGCGTACTTTTTGTCAAGCTTATCAGGGTTTATAGCAGAGTCAGATCCGGTAGGGGTGATTTCGCCGGGGTTAAAGCTATAGTATATTGCATTAACACCATAGGTAAGTTTTATTTTGTCGTTTACGTAGTGTTTAAAATCGTATTTAAAATTATAGTTTTTAATACCGCTATCCCATTTAAAACCTACATAGTCAAGTGTAAGTCCATAATAGTAATCACTATATATCAGGCTCATATTGCTAAACAGCTTGTCGCTGTATAAATGGTTCCAGCGCAGGTTAAACAAAGTATTACCATAAATATTATCAAAGCTGCTGCTGATGTTCATAAGGTCGCGACCAAAGTATCCTGAAAGGTAAACGTTGTTATTATCGTTTAGTTTATAGCTCAGCTTTGTGTTCAGGTCATAAAAGGATGCCGAATTGTCGTTCCCCGAAAGTTTCAGGAACAGGTGTGCATAACTTGTACGCCCGCCAATAAGGAACGAACCACGGTCTTTTACAATAGGCCCCTCAGCAAGTAAGCGGCTTGATATAAGCCCAATACCACCGTTTACGTGGAATTCGTTTTTGTTACCTTCTTTCTGGTAAATATCAAGTACGCTGGAAAGCCTGCCACCATAGCGTGCGGGGATACCACCCTTGTATAGCTTTATCTCTTTAATGGCATCGGCATTAAATACCGAAAAGAACCCGAAAAGGTGCGAGGAGTTAAACAACGTTGCTTCATCCAGTAAAATAAGGTTTTGGTCGGCTGCACCGCCACGAACGTTGAAGCCCGATGATCCTTCGCCTGAATTTGTTACACCCGGCAATTGCATAAGCGACTTGATAACGTCTGTTTCGCCCAATACCACCGGCATCTTTTTAATTTCGGCCGACGTAAGCCGGTTCATACTCATTTGAGGTGTGCGTACATCTGCCTTAGGCTTGTCAGTACTAATAACTACTTCCTGGAGTTCGTTTGCACTACTTGTAAGGTTGTAGTTTTTTCTTACGTTGCTGTTCAGCGCTACAGTTTCCTCTACAGTGCCAAAGCTTACATAGCTTATCTGTACAGTATAGGTGCCGGCCGGCAAAGAAATGGAGTAAAACCCATACTCATTCGTGGTAACTCCTGTTTGCAGTTCTTTAATGTATACAGTAGCGCCAATGAGGGTTTCTGTAGTGCCGGAATCGGCAATGGTGCCACTTAACGTAAATTTTTCCTGTGCACTGAGTCCGCAATACACAAGTAAAAAGAATACCGGCAGGTATTCTTTAATCAGTTTTTTCATAGTGTTTTTTATTGATTGACGATAGGCTAACGTATATCAGACGGGTTTTAGTACACTATGTTACAGGGATAATGATTTTTTAATACATAAGATGATCTATTAAAATATTTAATGGTATAGTGGAGTTGATACTTTTGACTGGAGTAATTTATTCAAGTCTACTCTAAAATGGTTCGAAAATTGTCCCATAAGGACCACATATAAAGAAAAAAGCGACATTGGAAAACAATGTCGCTTTTTTGTTTATTCTCTTAGCTGTTTTATTGTCAGATTATTTTACAATACATTTCGATTGATATTGTTTTCCGTTTGCCATAGCGCGTATAATATAAGTTCCGGTGTTCAGGCTTAGATTGTTTAGGCTGATGCTGGTACCGTTTTGGGTATTTAGCGTGTCGTTATAAACAATTCTTCCAGTAAGGTCTACAATCTGCACATTTGCTTTATCTACTGATACTGGTAATACTACAGTAGTGCTTCCGTTAAATGGGTTAGGATAGTTATAGAAAGTATTCTTAGCAGTTGCAGTAGCATCATTAATGCCTAAACTGTAGGTTCCTAAACTTGCATTGCTTACGCTGATGTTAAACGGTACAAATGTACTGTAGTTACCTATTACAGAGAAAACAAATCCTTTTATGGGCTGACCATTATAAGTTTCTCCCTGAGGATTTGCAAAACTGCTTAGCTGTATGCTTTTTGCACTAGCGGCAGGTTGTGCTTCGATCTGGTACCTAAGCCTATTATTCCAGTCGGTTAGTCCTTCGGTAACCATAACAACCTCTACTGCATGAGAGCTTGCAAGATTAAAGTTAATGGCTTCATAAGGGGTAGCATCAAATGTTAGCTCACCGGCAAGTATATTCCTGAAAAGGTTTACGGTGCCTTTTACTTGGCCTGTTAGGGCTGCATCCCTTTCTATATCGTAAGTGCCTGATGTGCTTTGGCCTTCGTAAGGTGTAATGGTAAAGTTCTCAATGGTTGTATCTTCGGTATTGTAGTCTACACCCCATGGACCATCGGCAAGATATAAACCGTCTTCCCTTGCAGAATTATTAGCAGTAATAGAAAAGCCTATATCAAACAGGCCGCCCGTAGTTAAGGTTAATGACTCGTTGTAGTCTCCTGTTAGGTTCGATGTAGTGTTTATCACTTCGGTCTCACTTACTTCAGTAGCTTTTTTATTACCCTGGAATGTAAGAGTAGATGAGGCTGATTTATTAATCATTTCCAGTGAAAGTTCGCCATTATGGTAGCTGCCTTTTTTTACAAATACGGTAGGTATCCTGTTTTCTATTTCGTCGCTCGTAAGCGGTGCATCGGTATTAAATTCGTCTATAATATGATTTACAATTGCCGAAACCTGCCCCATGTTTGTGCCCCATACCTGAAAGTTAAGGTAATTTGCTTCAGGATATTGTGCTATATTCCAGTAGCTGTGTAGTAAATAGCTCGATGCATTATCGGCTACGCTAAAGGTTAAGGCATACTCAGTAATACCGTTAGCCCTTTTCAGTTTTACCATTATTATTTTGTGTCCCTGAATGGTAACAGTCCTAACGTCTTCAAGAGAAGAGCCGTTTAGCCTGTCGCAAATCATTTTACTGTGGTTGTATACACTTCCTGTGGTACGTGTTGCAAGGGCTGCTGCCACACGGGTATCGCCAGAATAGTAGTCTACTGCGAACACTTCCTCGGCATTAGTTATTCCTATAAGATCTTGTGGACTGGAAACATAGGGTACTTCGTTACCAAACATTCCTGTATCAGGAAAAAGGTTTTCAATAGTAAGATTATCTACGCTTTTAAGGTAGCTTGCTGTAGGTGTATAGTGCGATTGTAATGATTTTTTATTTAAAAAGCTGTTGGTTTTTATACGTTTAAAGTTCCTGCGGGCTATCAGGTTAGCCAGGCTGCCGTTACTTTCCAGTCCGCCATCGTTACCGCTGCTTATGTCTGCTGCCTCACTTATATCGGCCACGTTTGCAGTACGCATTGCGTTATATGGGTTAGCTGTAATATAAAACATAGCATCATTAAAGTCCTGGTCGCAGCCAGAGTTGTCTCTCTTTATGTCTTCAAATCCTAATATTATCCTTTGGTTATCAGGATCGTTGATAAGTACATTGTGTTGCCTTATATCAGGGTTTGTTTCAGGATTCCATTCCTGGTTAGAATAAAACTTCCAATATCCTGCCCCTACAGATGATCCATTCCATCCATTTGATATAAGTATCCATCCTATACCTGTTCCTGCAGAAAATGAACCAATTTTTACTTTAGTTCCCCGTGCCAGGTTACCACCACTGTTTGGTAAAGAAGCGTTAGGGAAAATAATGTGTATATCTGAGTTTAACGGTGGGCTTGTAGGCGGATTAGTGATACTATAGGTATAAAAACCTAAAACATTACGATATCCGGCTCCTTCGTCTACAAATGTTACATATACATCTGCATCTTCTAGAAGCTCGATATTAGTGTCATATCCCGATGATATATACTGCGGGTTATACGTAGGTACCGGGTACCCCTCAGGTACCGCACTTTGAATTAAGCTAAGTGTAGCACTGCTTATAACATCTGTACCTTCTATAACGGTAGGAACACCATTAGAATCATAGGTGCTTAAAAACTGATATCCTTGTGCATAAGTTACAACTCCGTACATAAGGCTTGCTAAGAGTAATAAACGTTTCATATTCTACATTTGTTTTTAAATTACTTTACCAAAATTATAATCTGTAAAGGCTATATGGTAGAATTTTCGACTATAACAATATGAAACACAGGTGAAAAGCATTTTGCTGTGGATGAATGGTTGAAAATCAACAAAAAAGGCTTTCGAAATGAAAGCCTTAGTAGTTATATTGTTTAAATTCAATAGTTTGCATTATGCGTGTTGTCCTATAAATTCATTGGTACACCAGTAATCCAGCATGTGCTTTATCTTATCTACATATTCTTCATAACGCAATGGAATGAGCAGGTAGCCACAAAGGTTCTGACGGTAATAATCAGTAATTTCACGTGGGCTTTCCAGATTGCTTAGTATTATGGCAGGAATAAACCGGAATAATTTATCCTGTTTAATAATGTTAAGGAATTTTTTACCATCAGTATTCTGAAAGTGTGTGTTCATTACTATTATATCAGGATATACTCTCTTTGTTTTAAGCACGTCCAGGGCTTCATCATTAGTAGAAACTTCAACAACTCTGTGTGGTGCATTAAGAGACTTAATAACCCTGTTAAATTTCATAACCTCTACCACATCATCTTCTATCAAAAGAATGTTTAACGACTTCTTCATGGCTAATAAAATTAATTGATTAAGTCAAAAGTACTATTACATCGTTTTCGAATTGAAATGATTTAGACTAATCGTATTTTAGCTGTCGGTGAGATGCAAATTTGTTTCGTTAAAACGCTAATTGGTTGCTTTTAAGAATATTGGCCTTGATGTGATAAACCATTTAAATCGTAAACCAAACTCGGTATATGTAAAACCGGCAGCTGTAGCAGAGGCTATATTACTGTGAAGCCCATAGAGGTTAGCCACAAGCCTGTCGCTAAATTTGTAACCAAATTTAGCCTGTAAACGGTAAGTTCCCTGCCTGCCGTCACTTTCTATCCACTGAAAACCTGCGGCAGCATTAAGGGCATAATAAATATGTTTGGCTTCGGTCACCTGCTCATCTTTTAAAAAGTCGGCAAATACCTCACACATATTAAAACGACCGGGGCTGAAATACGTTTCGGGGTGTTGTTCCTTAAAAGTGATGTACTGGTAGTTAATACCAGCCTTAACTACAGGGTCATTCATAAAACTATAGTAAAGTGATGTAAACAACAGATTTCTTTTGTTATTATCGGATTGTGAGGTGTAAAAATATTGGGTAAACCATCCTAAATTTATATTAGTACCCATATTATAGTTTATGTACAGGTTGTCAGCAGTAATTTCACTGTTTACAAGATCGGCATTAAAGTTTTGTACATCGCGCTTATAACCGGCCTCCAAGTCTTGCAGCTTGTAGGGCTTGGCTTTAATAAATACATCTATAAGTGCCTGGCTATAGTTATTGCCATAAGCATTAGCCGATGTAGAACCTACAGATACATTAGCGCTTACTTTAGGGGCAAACTGGTATTGAACCCCAATCCTGAAATCATTTGTTTCTGCCGAAAGATTTGTTACTGTATTTTCGGTTTTACGGTACTGGTAAAAACCTGTAAAAGCCCATTTAAAGCTTACCGGGAAATGTAAGGTTGTTGCGCTAAGGTTTGCGCGGTTATTACCATTATCAAAAGAGTGTGCTACCCGCTCTTCTATATAGGGCGCGTATGCCTGGCTTAGTTTTACAAGGAAACCTGCGGCATCTTTCTGGTTTTCAAAAACACTGAGGGTTTTATTTACGGCATCGTACGCTTTATACGGATTTCCGTCTGCAAAATAAGCATTGGCTACCCCCAGGTTTCCGTCAAAAGAAAGCGAATCGTTAACCAGTATGCTTTCATAATCAGTAATACTGTGTTTAAAATTACTCTTATACATACCCAGTGTTGCCGATAGGGCCAGTACCCTGTTTTCATTAGGGTACTTTTCGGCTTCCTTAGCTATTTCTTCTTCTGCTAATTTGTATTTTTTATTCCATATCAGCGCCTGTATATACCGTTCGCGGCTTAGTTTAAGCAGTTTTTCATCGTGTAGGGTGTCCGCTTTTTTTACGGCTTCCTGTGCCCAAACCAATGCCTTCTTTTCCTTTTTATTTATGTGTTCCGCTAATGATATACCATTTAATGCTACTATGGTATCTTGTGGGGTTGTAGCTATTTCCCTGTAGGTCTGTTTGGCATTTTCGCCGTCACGTATCATCAGGTAAATATTAGCTTTATTAAGCAGGGTGTCTTTATCTCCCGGAAAGTCAATAAGATTATCGTTTAGCATGGCCAGGGCTCCACTATAGTCTCGCTGCTGCACCAGTTTGGCCTGGTAGCCCAGCCTTATGTACTTTCGTGATACAAGTGCATTGGCATTTCCGGGCGAAACAGCCAACGCCCTGTTTACATAATCCAGCGCTTCGGGATATTCTTTCAGGTTGCTAAGGGTATTAGCATACCCCAGCAAAGCCGGAAAACTTTCAGGGTGTTCCGCTGCCAACCTACTGTAATATTCTTTTCCTTCGGCAAAACGCTTGTTCCATAACAACGATTCGGCATAGTTAAGTTCCAACTCAAAATCGCCGGGATATTGCTGCAGCATTTTTGTAAAAATGTCTGTGGCTTTTTCCGGGTTCCCATTAAGCCCCACTGCTCGTCCGTAGCAAAGATTGGCCGTTTTGTTATCGGGGTAGTCTTTTATAATTCCGCTAAAGAAGGTTTCTGCTTTGGCAAACTCACCTTTTTCAAGGTATCCAAATCCTTCCTGCATGTCCTGACCGTAACAAAATGAGGTTATGATGCTGAAAATTAATACTGTAAATAATTTCTGAAATTTCATCACTATAGTTGGATTAGCTACTATGCAATTTACGGATTAGTTTCCAATATTTCATCTACGCAAACCTGCCTTTGAACGAAATAAGAGGTTATTGAGCTAAAAATCAGGAGAATTTTGTTTCTGCAACCACAAAAAAATTCTGATCATGATAAAAAGTACAATCATTACGCTACCTAATGCCAGAAGCATTTCTAAGGAACAGGTTTTTATGTTTTCTGCTGTAATAGTTAATGCCGGTAACTACCTGTATAACCTGATATTGGGCAGGCTACTGGGACCTGAAGCATTTGCCGATGCAGCGGTGCTGATAACCATGCTGCTGATTTTATCTTTTATAGGTATGACATTCCAAATTGTTTCGGCTAAGTATACTGTACTGCTTGACGCTGACCACCTGGAATCGTTTCTTGCGGTCTTTTCTAAGATTGCTTTATTTTCCGGGGCAGCCCTGGGTATTGTAATAGCATTGATGAGCCAAGTATTACAAAGCGTTTTGCACACCCATTCTGAGTTTATGTTCCTCATTTTTGGGGCAGGCCTTCCGCTTTATTTTATTGCAAGCCTTAACAGGGGCGTTTATCAGGGGAGGGGGGAACTGAAAAAACTTGCTTTTACATATCAGTCAGAAATGATAAGTAGGTTAGTGTTTACCCTTAGTGTACTGCTAAGTTTTACATCGCTAAACAGTAGTATTGTTGTTTCTATGGGAATTCTCATATCGTTAATAACAGCGTTGTTTCCCTTCCAGAAAAGGATACTAATAAGCGGATCAGCGTTCAGAAATTCCGGACTGAACATAAAGCCTGTACTGATTTTCTTTTTGCTTACAGCCTTTTATGAACTTACCCAGATAGTTATAAACAACAGCGACATACTGCTGGTAAAGCACTATTTCCCACAAAAAGAGGCCGGGCTTTACGCATCGCTGGCACTTATAGGGCGCATAGTATACTTTGTGGCATGGATGTTTGTAATGATGCTGCTTCCGGCTGTAATAAAGCTGAGCAAAGAAGGCAAAAATACCCGTCCTGTACTCATGAAATACGTGGCATATATAGCAGTACTGTCTGCAGGTATAGTTATAGGGGCATTACTGTTTCCTAAACTGGCTGTAAACATTCTTTTTGGGTCGCAGTTTTTGGCTATAGCACCACTATTGTGGCTCTATGCCCTGGCTACCTCAATATTTGCCATAGCCAATATCTTCTCTTACTATTTCCTTTCATTAGGGCAATACATACCTGTAGTAATATCGGCGGTATTAGGACTTTCTCAAATAGTGCTGATAATACTTTTTCACAGCTCCCTAAAAGAGGTAGTAATAGTGCAAGTAGTTGATATGGCAATACTTCTGATTTTTCAGCTTGCTTATTTCTTTTACCATACGAAAAAAAACAGTCGTCGAAACTAACCCGTCCATTAGTCGAAAAAACACAACCTTCCTCTCTTGTAGTAAATAACTTTGAATCAACGAATTAAAATATTGAAGTCATGAAAGTAGCAGTCGTAACCTCGTTTCCTCCAAGCAAAGTAACCCTTAATGAATACGGTTATCATCTTGTAAAAAACTTTGTAAACAAAGAAGACATTACAGAAATAGTTTTACTTACCGACAAAACCCGTGAAGCAAAACAACTGGACTTTAATAATGCCGACAAAGTAAAAGTAAATGAATGCTGGAGCTTTAATTCATACAATAACGTTTATACAATAATGAGGGAAATAGCCCGCGAAAAACCCGATGTGGTGCTTTACAACCTTCAGTTTGTAAAATTTGGCGACAAAAAAGTACCTGCAGCATTAGGCCTTATGTTACCTATGCTTACCCGTATGGCAGGCTACCACACTGTAGTGCTGTTACACAACATACTGGAAACAGTAGACCTATGCAACGCCGGTTTTACACAAAAGAAATTCATGAAAAACATCTACAACTTTATAGGCGCTAACCTTACACGTTGCATACTAAAAGCTAATGTAGTTGCTGTAACCATAAATAAATACGTAGAAATCTTAACTGAGAAATACCATGCTAATAATGTTGTGCTTATACCTCATGGCAGTTTTGAGACAGTCAAAGCGCCAAACTTCGGCCTTCCTGAAGGACCAAGAAAAATAATGGCTTTCGGAAAATTTGGCACCTACAAAAAAGTTGAAACCATGATTGAAGCCGCACAGCTGCTTCGCAGCCGCGGCATGGAAAATATAGAAATTGTAATAGCCGGTACAGACAGCCCTAATACTCCGGGTTACCTAAAAAGCGTAGCCGAAAAATACAGCCATGTACCGGGCCTTACGTTTACTGGTTATGTAGAAGAAAATGATGTGGAAAGAATCTTCTCAGAAAGTGCTATTGTAGCATTCCCTTATACCAGTACTACAGGCAGCAGCGGAGTACTGCACCAGGCAGGGAGCTATGGTAAAGCTGTGGTAATGCCAGACCTGGGAGACCTTGCCCACCTTGTAGAAGAAGAAGGTTACCGTGGCGAGTTCTTTACTCCGGGTGATGCAGACTCTATGGCACAGGCAATGCAAAACATTCTTGAAAACGACGCTTACCGTGTAAAAATAGCTATGGCAAATTACAGTGCCGCCGAAGCATTAAGCATGGATAAAATAACAGATATGTACCTAAACTACTTCAGGCTGCCACAACACGCTACTTACGCTGCCGGTCAGCTAGCCTGATATATGGGCAAATGAAGGTTTCTTTTTACCTTTAATGTCTATAAAGCCAAACTCTTTCTGTTTGTTCCTTACCCAGGGTTTTTTGCCCACTACAGCGGCAGGTACTTCCGGAAAGTCATATAATGTCCAGGATACAAATGCAAGCTCTTTTTCCTTAAAAAGGGCTTGCATTTTTTTATGATATTCGGCCTGGTCTTCTTTATCTTTCCCAAGTATGTTCCAAAGACCGTCATAAGAGGATTGGCCAAATTCTTCCAGTACTACGGGGTTCTTAACTTCAGCATTCAGCTTATCCTGTTTTGCGGCAAAATGATCTATGTTCTGGTAATAATGATACGACACAAAATCGACCATAGGAGCCAGAAAAACAGCATCCTCGGGGTTACTCCAGCCTATGGTTACTAAATGGTTAGGATCCCATTCTTTTACGTACGGAATGATGTTTTCCAGCCATGCTATAACATTATCCTGCCCACGGCTTTTAAAATCGAGGTTTGGTTCATTCTTTATGTCCCAGGCCATGAGTGCCGGATGGTTTTTTAAAGTATTTATTACCTTTTCGGCATGGCGGTGGGTAAGTGTCCAGCTCTCTAAACTGTAATCGCCATAAAAATCGAAAAGCGTAACAATTACCGAGAGGTGTTTTTTTGCGGCAAGGTCCATTACCTTAACAAGCCTGTTTTGTTTTACGGTATCTAATTCGGCTTTACCAAAACTTTCATACGGCACAAAAATGCGTATGGTATTTAGTCCGGCGCTTGCTACAATATCAAAGTCAGCCGAAATGGTGTCGGTATTAAATTTATCGCCATACATATCCCACGGCGAATTTTTAGGATAGTAGTTAATACCTTTTATCTTAAACTTCTTACCGTTTTTATAAATGTCTTTCCCATTTACGATGTATATGGGTTTGCTGTTTAAATTGTCTCTTTCAGTAGGTGTTTCTTTTTCCATACGCTTCATGTGGCGAATGCGCCAAAAACCATCTTCCAGTAGCATCATTACCTTAAACGTAGCAGTATCTTTTTCCTCACTTATTATCTCTTTGCCTTTAAAAACCTTTTGGTATTCCACTACATTTTTATCGGTAAACACTACCAGCTGCCCGTCGGCACTGTAAAACTCCAGCTTAGGATGATGCTCCAGCGTGGTGCTTTCTACACTTACATTATTCTTTTTGTTATAGTCTACCAGCCTGAAAAGGTTTACACGGGCACTGTCAGTATAAAAGTCTTCAATCCCTTCCCGAACGTTGTTTTTAAGTGCATTGTTTTTTACATAGATAGAAAACAGATAGTGTTTTTCTATCTGTGCCAGTGTTTGCTGTTCCATAGGCCTGCCCGGATTTTCCAGGCTGCCCCATTGTACAATGGGCAGGTAGGTACTCACGGTTTCTTTTTCCAGGTGCAGCATGGTACTACGATCTGCACCGGTATTAAAGTAATCCATGATTTTGCTCAGCGCAAAAAGCACAATAATATTGCCCACCACAAACGTGGCTATGAGTGCTGTACGGTATATATTTTTATTATTTACTTTCGACATACTTAATTACTCCTGTTTTTTTCAGGTTGCCCAATACCCTTATTTCAAATTCATATTCCTTTTCCTTATAGGCTTCTTTCGGGAATTTAAACACAGTAAACCCTTTGTTTGTAAACTCTTCCAGTGTTTCTATTTCTTTGCTTTTATGCAATACTTTTATGGTTACCAGTGTGCCATCGGGCGCCATTTGCCCCATAAAGCTGTTTATTTCACCTACTGTAAGTACTCTGTTACCTTTACTAAAGTTATATTCTATATCAACTTTTATAGGATAATAATCAATTTTAATTAGGCTGCTTTCGCCCATACCGTTTACAAAGGCTTTTACCTTGTAGCTGTCATAACGCTCGGGGGCCAGTATTTTGGCTTCGGCTACACCACTAATGGTAGCACCGTATGTTTTAAGGATTTTGCCACGGTTAGTAAGTATTTCAAACAACACCAGGGTACCATCGGCAACTACATTGCCAAACTTATCCCTTATTTCAGAAGTAGCCAAAGTTGTAAGCTGGTTGCCATCGGCAAATTTATGATTACGCTTGTAGCCTATCTTAAAGTTAACAGGCAGGTTTGGGTACACATCGGTTTCGGTTTCTTTGCTCTCTTCGCCGCCACAAGCTATAGAGGTAAGCATTTTACCCGATTTTTCGGGGGAATATATGCGTTTCCACGCAATAAAATCTTTAACCGGATAGGAGGTAACCGAAATGTTTTCTAAAAACTGGCTTTTAATGGCTACCGGTGTGCCTTCGGGCTTAGGGTTGTCATATGCATCTGTAGGTGCTGCAACCATCATGGTATAGTGCCGGTCTCCAGTAAGCATGCTGCGGGGGCCCAAATAGTTTTCTACGTGGGTAACTTTACTTTCCGGTAAAATATAAAATAATCCCTGTTGCCATACTCCTTCGTCAGTTATAAGCTTCCAGTGTACCAGACCTGTTTTTCGGGAAAAAAAATCAGGTAGTGTGTAGGTTAAAACATTTTTATTATAAGTCGCAGAAACCACCGTAGTACCATAGGTAGATTTAAGTACTAATGTTGGCGAACCTTCATTACTTTCACCCGAAGAATTGAGTTTAAATACAATTTTGTCTCCTGCCGTAAATTTTGTCCCCATAGCAGGAATGTTATTTACAGAGGTTTTTTTAGCTGGAATAAGTACGTCAAAGGAGAACAGCATAAATATGCAGGCAGCCATTGCGAGTATGTAATACGTATACTTATGCATTACTGAATGTTTCCTATGAAGTTATTAATTTCAATTTTTATATAGCTGTAGCCTTTGCCGTCTACTTTTTGCAAACCTTCTTTCAGGTGGTTAAAATTGCGTACGGGTACGGTACCCGCCGCCATATCAGCATTTGGTATACCATTTACAAAAGTATGTTCCAGGTCTGATTTTAAAACTGAAACCCCAGTAAGATTAGGCAAAGGGTATGTAAACCTTTGCTTGCGCTGTATACGTAAACCTTCGCGTATAAAATGATGGTCTACATAAATCATTTCTTTTTTACTGTTATAAAAGCTTACTACCAGTTCCGGTACGGTTACTTCCTGTAAACCAAAGTTAAATAGAGTGCCTTTCATCACTCCGTTGTTAAAGCTAAGGTCGCACAGGGCTACATCAGTATACAGGTCTTTTATGGCCACATTACCCGCACTCTGAATATCAAAATTAACAGGTTGCTGTTTCAGTTTGGCCGGTGTAAACTCATTAGGGTTAAAAGTTGTAGGCTTGGCGGTGTCTTTGTCCAGCCAGGCTATACCCTCAAAATCTACCCTGTACGATGTAACCTCTTTAGGCATTAGCTTGTGCTTCATGGTATATTTAGCATTAAAAGAAGCCAAAGCCTGGTCCTTTTTATCGTACAAGGTTGTTTTTAGCACCACATCGGCAGGTACATTGTCTATATTTTGTAACTCGCCTATAATTACATAGCTACTGTCTTTTTTAATCAGTTTTGCCGAAAGGATTTGCAGTTCGGGTTGCTTTAAAACATCGTCATGATACGTTTGTTGGGTAGTTATACGCCTGCGCCCATGTTTGTAATACTGTGTTACATTGTCTGAAAAAAACTGGTCGGGAGGTATATCCGGGTCTTTTTCCTCGGGTACTATCCACCATTTTCCGTGTTTTTTTACCACCTCATGAATGTAGTCTTTGGTTATTACCTCAAGCGGCGTTACCCAACTGGTTTTTGCCTTAAGCTTTACCCTGTCTTTGCTTTCTTCCAATACCTCTGTTTCTATAGCATTTAGTTTTCCGTATGAATTTATAATACCATCTGATACCGAAATTTCCAGCAGGTATTGTGCCAGTAAATAGTTTTCGTTTGGTAATATGTATGAATGCGCCCTTTCAAACTCTTTAAAATCGAGCGCGTCGTAATACGCCTTCACTACATTTTTTGCCGATATCTGCGATTTGTTTTCTACATAGGCTTTGTACAGCCCAAAACAGGATACAACAACCAGAAACAATGACCATAAGCGGTTTATGGGCAATAACTTTGCATAAAAGCCTTCATAATTAAGGGTGTACTTAAAAAAGTCGGGCTTAGGCAAAACCCTTATTTTTAATGCCTGCACCCATATCATTTGTACGTTTAGTATAAAAGCTATAACCACGGTAAGCAGCGGTATTATACCCCACATAAGCCGTAGCGGTAATGGTGATTCTTCTTTGGGCAATACCTTAGGAAGTGGTTTTACGTTTAGTTTTTCCCAAACCATAATACCGTTTTCCAACTGACTGAGTCTATGCCAGCCGCAGAAGTACAATATAGGGTCATAAAACTTATCGTTACTAAAAACGTACTTAAGATTGTACTTTTCTGGTACGGTTAAAAACTGTTGCAGGGAACCTATTCCCTCCAGTCCACGGAACTTTGAATTCTCAAGCCTTTCTACAGCTCGGGAGGTAAGTTCGGGCAGCCTGCGGGCACTGTGGTAATTGCCGTCTACCGTCATGGCATGGGTAAGTGTAGACAAGTAGGCCATTTGGTCGCCAAAACCCAGCGGAAGGTAACGCCACCTATCGTGCTGATCCTGGTTAAGGAAATTAACTATGGGCAGCATGTTTATTTTTTGTGGCTGTAACGGCCTGAAATAACTAAGCGTAACCGTAAACAATGCCACAGAAAGGTACACCATGGCAAAGCTTGCGGTAACCAGCCTGTGATACACAGTACCTAAGCGTTGCTGAAGCAGTTGTTTCAGGTCGCCTTCGGCTAACCGGTATAAAAATTCGCCCACCATGGGTAAACTAAGTATACTGGCCCATAGTGTAAACCTGTCGAGCGTTAGGATGTTAAAGGCGTTATCTCCTAATATTTTCTTGGGTATGGGGGTAGTGCCTCCGGTACCCAGTAATGCAAGTAACGACAGCGAAAGCCCTAAAAATATGTACCTCCTGCTGTAATATCTGTAAAAGATATATGGCAGTAAAAACAGTAAAATACCCCACGGTATAAGGAAAAATACCAGTCCTGATGAGGTGACCTCCAAAAAATTATCGCGGCTGCCGTGCGGTATGGGAACCTGCGTAATGGGGTTCTTTTTATTGTTTATCCAGTACGGTAATATACAAACCACTATAAGTATTAATGAGCCTCCGCCAAAGAGTATTATTCTCTTTATTGCACCCCACGCTGTCCTGATGAATAAAGGCAACTTTATATCCCGGTACGATGCCACCTTATCGCGCGCCATGTCCATTATAGCCATGCCCATTAAAGGAAATATAAAAAACACCATTCCGAAAATAGGGGTTACGTGGTGCGAACTAACGGTAACGGCTATTAACGATAAAGAGGTAAACAAATAGTGTTTACGGCCTGTACGTAGCCAAAGGTATATTTCGGGCAGGGCATGCATGAGTACCGAAATACCTATTATACTGGGCAACTGCCCGAAAATATGAAGCGTTTCTACAAAGGAAGAGGAAAATACAGCAAAAAGTGCGGCATAACCGGCTACCTGCCTGTTTCCTGTAATGAGTAACGTAAACCTGAACACTCCGGTAATAAACAACACTACCGCAATGAGCGCTACGGTAAACAACCCAAACTTTAACCCACCAATAAACGACAAGGCGCCTATAGCCTGATGCACCAACGGAGGATACCCCATAACTGTAAAGCCGGTGTACCAACTGTAGTCCCACGGTTCAAACCAGTTTTGTGCATAGTGGTTTCCGAAAAAAAGGTGGATAAGGGCATCATAGGTATTTTCTAACGTAAAGAAAATCAGTGCCCCATGAAAAACAAGCCCCATAAGAAGGGCTGAAATAAGATATTTGTTAGTTGTTTCCTTCACAAATGGTTACCTATTGTAAACGTAAAGATAATAAAATTAAGATGCTGATTTTATGGTGCATCTAAACAACTTTACCACTCGTCGATACAAATTATATGTTTTATCTAATATAAATCATAAAGCATTAATTATCAGACTACTTTAGCATCAGAATCCAACACATAAAAATACGTGCATTATGAAAATTTTAGTAGTAGATGATCAGCAACTGGTTTTGCTTTCATTAGAAAAGTGTCTAAAAGACTTGGGGTATGAAGTGACTTGCGCGGATAATGCGGTTACTGCCATTAAAAAATTCAGACAAATTAACCCCGATCTGGTTATTGCAGATATTAATATGCCTGTAGATAACCTGGAAAAAACATCACACGAATTCACCTTTACCGAAAAAGCCCAGGGGCTGGACTTGCTTAAGTATTTGCGTGAAACCAAAAAAGTACAAACTCCTATCCTTATCTTATCCGGTAACCAGGATGAAGAAATTATAGAGCGCGGTTTTGAACTTGGGGCAAACGACTACATGAAAAAACCACTAAGCCTTAAAGAAATTGAAATCAGGGTGAAAAGGCTGATAGGTCCTGCTAAGGCAGCAGTAAAAACTGAAACCACTAAAGGGCAGATGATACAAAACACCTGTGTAGGTATTGTAATTCCATGCTATAATGAAGAAGAACGCCTTCTAAGCGAGGAGTTTAAAAGTTTTGTGCATAAAAACCTGGGTTACCATCTTTGTTTTGTAAACGATGGCAGTAAAGACAATACACTTGAGGTACTTAAAAAACTGCAGGAAGGTAACGAAAGCCATATAAGTGTATATAACTGTGAAAAAAACGGAGGCAAAGCCGAAGCAGTTCGCCTTGGAATGCTACACCTTGCCAGTCAAAAACAATTTGACTACATAGGGTTCCTGGATGCCGACCTTTCAACTGATTTTGAAGATTTCCAGGATCTTGTAAATACCATTAAAAATAACGAAAACTATAAAGTGGTTAGCGGAAGCCGCATGGCGCGTATGGGAGCAAACATTACTAAGGATGGAGCCCGTAAAATAATAAGCAAGGCTGTTAACCTATATATAAGGAAAACACTTGGCATGGCTTTTAATGATACACAGTGTGGTGCCAAAGTAATGACCAAAGATGTTGTACTGGAAACTTTTGATAAAAAATTTATAACCCGCTGGTTGTTTGATGTTGAGATATTTATGCGCATGAAAAAGCTATACGGGGATAAAGAGGCTCAGAAAATGCTGTGCGAAAAACCGCTAAACAGGTGGGTACACGCAGATGGCTCAAAACTTTCATTTAAAGATTCATTTAAAATCATAGGACAGATAGGGCAAATAGGACTACACTACAGGTAATGTATATACAGTAGTATTTCGGATTAGGTGTTTTTAAGAAACGATACTTTAATAATTTGAAACACATAACGAAGTTTAATATTATAGATAATTACAAAGGCAACCTAAGGGTTGTCTTTGTTATTTTTCTATGCTTCTTAAATTAGTTTACATTGTTCTGTACCTATAAAAAAGTAAGGCAACCCTTTTTGGGTTGCCTTACGTCTAATTTTAAATTTTTTAATTATTAAAATACAATTCGCTTAGTTACTTTACCTTTAGCCGTATCTATTTCTACAATAAGTACCTGTTGCTCTGCAACAAGATTGCTAATTGTAAGTTGGGTGGCATTTACTTTTTCCTGGCTGTATAGTTTACGACCACGGATATCGTAAATTGTTACATTATTCATTAATGTGTTGCCACTGTTTATACCGATAGTTTTACCTTCAGAATATACTATTACATTTGAAGTTTCTGAGGCAGGATTGTCTACTCCCAGAGCATTTGTTGTGTAAATTACATCAAAACGTCCTTCAAACGTACCTGCTTCAGTTGTAAATGTATAGGTGTTTTCAGTAAGGTCTCGTACTATACCTTCATTGTTGTCCCTTATATAAACCTTCTGTCCTTCATCAAACACACCCTGAAAATGATCCAGACTTACTGTAAAAGTTCCTACCATAGGTGCTGTATACCCCATATGCACCACATCTGAACTTTCAAAAGTAGGTCTTACCTGTATTGTTAACGGAGTATTTTCAGCGATAGAATAAAAGGCTAGGCTGCTTCCTTCAGCAAAACTTTTGGCATCAAAACCGTAATCAAGTCCCAGGGTTCCTTCATTTAGGTATGTAATAAGGGTTTGGCTTGTAGTACCGTTTTCAGCAGCCATATTTAGCCAAACGCGTGAAACAGAATTTGATGCTGATTTAAAGAATCCTTGAGATGCACCGGGTGAGGGCCTTCTCATACTGTTTGTGAAACTTAAAGAAGCAGAAGTAAGAGATGGTAAGGTTTTTACAAAGAACCCTTGACCTTGTGAAATTAACCAGTTAGTGTATGAGCCGGTAGAATAGAATACACCTTGTTCGCTACCACCACCTTCAGCAGGGTTTACAGCATATCCTCCCTGCGATAAAACAGCATAAGACGAGTTTGCACTATTATTTCTCTTCCTCCATAAGTAGATACCTGATGATATATCTATTGCAGAATTGTTTGTTGTAAAGAAGTCACTTAAATTTATAGGTGAAGGGTATGGGTTACCCACAGCTGTAAATCGGTTACCCTGAACACTTAAGTCATAAGTTATTGTACCGTTGTGTGGAGTACCTGTAAATACCCCGTCAAAATAGTAATTATCTGTTCCTGCACTATATTCTGTTGGTGTAGTTACATTGTCATTAGTTGAACCGGTAACATCAGCACTAATTGTATTTGGCATACGGATGAGATAACCTTTAGCTGTTGTAAAAGTATCAGATGAAGATACAGGCCAGTACGCATTTATATTATACCCCACCGATGGGTCGTAGTCATACTTATATTCGTAGAAACGTGTACTTACCGTGGCAGGCGAAAAGTCGTATAATGTAAGGTTGTCTACAGGAGACGACCACATTGTATAATCAAGCCTGAATAGAGGGTTGCTTAGTTTATGCAGGGTAATAGCTCCGCTGTTTGTAGCCGAAGTAAGTTGTAAAAGCGCAGCATTGTTGTTAAGGGTAAATGTACCTCCTGTGTTTACAGTAACTGCGCCATTTACAGTAACCGTATATCCGGTAGGTATTACCACGTTTGCACCGCTGTTTACTACAATTGTACAGGCATTTAAATTTCCGTTAGCGGTATAGTCGGCGTTAAACACTACAGCATCTGTAGCAGTAGGTGTACCATTATTCCAGGCTGTACCATCCCAAGTAGTAGTGTTTATTTTTACTTCCACGTAGTTAGAATATACCACATCGCAAGAACCGTTTTGTACTACAGCCCTCAGGTAGCGGGTAGTGGTAAGTGTTGTACCTATTTCAGCTCCTGTCAGGGTGGCGTTCGTACTAGCTATAAAGGTAGGGTTAGGGAAGGTTGTAGATGTAGAACGTTCCCAGCGTACTATAGTACCGGTATATCCGGTAAGTGTTATTGCTGCCGGTGTAGTATTAGCACATATAGACTGGTTAGATGAAAGCGTACCTGCCACTGGTGCCGATGTAACTGTAATAGTACCCGATGCTGTACCTGTAGCCCCGTTAGCATCTGTAACTGTAAGGGTATATACAGTACTTCCTACAGTGCTTGTAGGAGGTACGGCAGTAGTGCCATTGCCAAGGCTGTTACTCCAGCTGTAGCTATAGTTACCTACACCGCCTGATACTGTGCTGCTAAGCTCTACGTATGTATTTTGACAGAAAGTACCACCACCTGTTACCGCCACAGATATGGCTCCACCTTTAATTCCTGTAAAGTATGAGGTTTGCCCTGCCGTTAATGTAGCGCCGGTTGCCGTTAGGGTTGTAGAACCCAGTGTACTGTAACGTATCCAGGGATTACTTGTAACGTTAAATGTACCGTTTAGCTGTGCAGCTACCAGAGTACTTTCGCCACCTACGGCATCGCCTGTAACGTAGCTTCCTGTAATAGTAGCTACGGCATTTGTAATACCGGTTTGGGTTACGCTCCAGTATCTTGTAAGGTAATCATCTGTAGCATAGTTGTTAGGATGTGTGGCATCAGTAACATTTACACTAACGTATGCATTACTAAATGTACCCGATGTAACATTTACCGTTATAGGCGAATAAGTAGTATTGCTTGTTGTTTCTCCAATAGGGAAGGTGTAAGAACCTGTACCTGTATAAGGCCTGCGTACATGGCCGGTACCGTCGGCATCTATCATGCTTGTAGCAGAAAATGTACCCGCTACGGCATTAGTGCCCAAGGTAAGGTCGTAACTGGCTATGTCAAAAAGCCCTGATGAAAGAGTCAATGTATTGGTTACGCTTGTATTTGTTTGTAATATAAGTGTACCCGAGCCCGTAGGTTTGTTAAGGGTAAGGTTGTAAAAGGAAGGGCTTACCGTACCGTTTATGTATTGGCCTCCGGCATCTGCACCTATAAAGTTTGTTGTGTTGCCGGTAAAGTTTACAGTTTGGTTTGTTGTAAGATTACCTGCTAGGTTTAGCGTAGTTGGCAAAATTGCTCCGGTTCCGGTTATGGTAAGGTTATTATACGCGCTTGCAGCTCCGTTTGGTGAAACAACTGTCTGATTAGTTCCGCTGTATATAATTGTGTTAGTTACTGCACTCGCAAATAAATTTCCATCTTTAGTAAATGTACCCGATATGTTTATCACATTGTCTGTTACGGGCCTTAGGTTAGTACCTGTAGGTACTGTAAGGTTATAAAAAGTGGTGCTTCCGGCTATAGATACGTCGCCGCCGGTTGAAGCCGCATTAAATGTAACCGTACTTGTCGATGGGTTAAACGTACCTTGGTTTATCCAAGCCCCGCTTGTTTTTGTTATAGTTAATTGTCCTGCTGCGGGAGCATTTACTATCCCCCCCGACTGAATGTTTAACGAGCCTATAGTTACTGAACTGTTTAGTACAGGATCATTAAATGTAGTAGCAGCGTCTGGAATTATCACATTAGTAGCGTCAGACGGGGTGGCATTTGGGGTCCAGTTTGCAGCAGTTGTCCAGGAAGTACTTACAGAACCGTTCCAGGTTACAGTAGCTGCCTGGGAGTTAGCCAGAGTTAAGAATTTTGATCCGAATGATGTTGAAAAGAATGCCACGTTTACATTTGAAAGCTCGATATAGTTATCTGTAGTACTATATGTTGTGCGCCCTTGTTCTATGAGTTGAGCCGGCGACACCTGAACTACCCAGTCTACAAGGTTGTTTTCGGTATTGCTGTTTAGCTCACTATCAAGGTAGTGTGCACTAATAGTAGCTTTTGTTCCCGTGCCTCCCGTTTGTATCAGGTCAAAATTACGCAGTATCGCATCGGTTTTGCCTGAAGGAGCTGCTCCCAGTGTGGTTTTTAGGCTCATGGCTGTAGGAAGCGTTCCTGTTGTAGGGAAAATAATACTTGTCCTTGGGTGACCGAAGGTGTATACGATATTTACTGTAATGCCACTGTTACGGGTTACTGTTCCACTTACATCGCCTATACCGGTATTAAATGAGTTTGACCCCATAGTTACAGCGTATGATGAGGTGTCAAAAGCTCCTTTTGTACTGCTTACGTTTGCATTAGGCAGGTAAAGGTCTCCTGTTAATGTTACATCTCCTGTAGCATTGCCTCCGCCGGTAGTGTTAACAGTAACTTTATTGTATGTACCTGCCGGAAGGTATTGCGCTGCCGAAGCCGCATTTAATATCAAGGTACCCGTACCTCCCCAGGTTTTACCGCTGGCAAACGGGGTAGTTGTTGTATTTGTGGTAGTTACAGTACCATTGTTTGTTATAGTGGCAAGTGTACCAGTAAGTGTATTGGTACCCAGTGCCAGTGTTTGGTTGGTATCTACCGTAAGGGTGCCGTTTACAACAAGGTTGTTACCTAATGTAACCGTATTTGTACCCGATGGGGTTATGGTAAGGTTGTTTAGGAGGTTAGTTGTACCGGCAGTTGTTTGGTCAAAACTTATTGTAGGGCTTATACTGCCTCCTACTATAAGATTCGCCGAATTGCCACCACTTAATCCGGCAGTAGTAGTATTGGTTACTGTACCGTTTAGGTTAAGGGTATTAGCGCCTAAGTATAGCTTACCTCCGTTAAAGGTAATATCGGTGTTTACGGTAGCAGTTCCGTTTAATGAAGCGTTACCTGCAAGTACTGCGGTTTCTATATTACCGGCAACCGGAGCATATGCGCTCGTAGGGTTTGCCACAACGGTTATATCATCTAGGGCTATTTCGTCATAAGCACTGCCTGTAAGCACATCGCCGCTCCAGCGGATGTAGTAATAGCTATTAGAAGCTATACTAAGCCCGGTAAGTGTTACTACTTTGTAGTACATTTTCCAGCCCGGAATAGCATCGGCGGTTGCAGTGGTAGTAAGGTTTAGTACCGTAGCTGCTGTATAAGATGTATTAGTGGCGTTTACTGCCGAGTGACTGAAATTGTAGTAGTTATTACCGGCTTCATCATTGCGTACATATACTTTATAAGCAACGTTAAGTGAGGTTATGGCAACACCCGTTTGGTTCTGGAACCTTAGTGTAGTACTGCCTGACGGATAAGTTGCATCCGGTTGTAGTCCCAGGGCATAATTACCGGTTCCTACCTGGAATGCATAAAAGCCACCATCGGTTACACCTCCGGTAGAAGTACCATTACCGTATGACGGGTCGTCGTCGGCTATTGTTGCTCCAAAAGTAACACCTGTAGTAGTAATTGTAGACATTACAAAAGCATTTGAGTTCAACTCGCCGTCATCCGGCAAAGTATCAAGTCCGGCGCCGGCATAAGTACCGTTGTTTACACCTTCAACTGAATTGTCAAAGTCTACTGTATATACTGTGTTTACGGCTTTTATCTGCCATCCTAAAGGGGCATTTAGTGTAGTAAAGTTACCGCTTATGGCTGTTGTGCGGTAGTTTTCCGTTCCGCCCGATCCGTTATATTCATACACGTTTACATAATAGGTAGTGGCTGGTGTAAGGCCGGTAACCATTACGGTATTAGCACTGCCTGCATATACTACATAGCTTTGTGTACCTGCATCGGCTCCGCCGGCGAAGGTAGACGAGGCTAAATATGTTGTGCCGTCTGTTAATGAAGCCGAAACTGCTGCGGCACTTCGTATTACTAC
Organism: Flavobacterium sp. RHBU_3; assembly: GCF_046613565.1. Lineage (NCBI taxonomy): Bacteria > Pseudomonadati > Bacteroidota > Flavobacteriia > Flavobacteriales > Flavobacteriaceae > Flavobacterium > Flavobacterium sp. RHBU_3. The sequence goes on from NZ_JBKJHC010000021.1 coordinate 25,988, forward strand.
AATATGGTTTGCACCATTACCGCCACTCCAGTTTACAGTACCCTGTATAGAGTTTACTCCACTAAATGTTAAACTTGTAGCTGTAGTTGTAGGCTCTGTAGAGAGTACGGTTGCCGTAGCGCCTATTTGCCTGGTAGTAGCACCCGATGACATAAGTATTACCGGGCTGGAATAAATACCCGCTGGTGCGCTGGCCGCTACCCGTACGTAGGTTGTAGTAAGAGAGCCCGTAATGTTTAAGCTGGAAGAGTAGGTTCCTGCAGCAGATGATGATATTTCAAAATTTGTAGGAGCTGTTATGGTTATTGTACCCGATTGCAGGCTGGTACCTGAAGAGGTAAAACTCTGTGCTGCAGAAGCTGTCCCTGTTGTGGTTAAAAAATTATTTAATGCACTGGTAGAGGTAGATATAGAAGGTACTCCTGCCGCATCTATATAAAACGGCTGGCTGTTACTGGTAGCAGCACCGGTTCCTACGGTTATGGTTGCCGTACCCGCCGAGGCTACATTTGCGGCAGGTACTGTAGCGGTAAGTTGTGTAGCCGATCCATATGCGGTGGTCAAAGCCAATCCGTTCCAGTTAATTACTGAAGCAGAGGTAAAGTTAGAACCGGTAACAGTTAATGTAAATGCCGCAGACCCCGCCACTTTAGAAGTGGGCGAGATAGAAGATAAAACAGGTGTAGCCACCGTTACTTTAATATTATCGAAATAAGCAGTCTGACCTTTTTTGGTGCCTGCATTCCAGAAACCTCCCATAAGCGGTAGCGCTGTAGCGGTAGAGCCACTGTTTACTACTGTTCCCTGAGTGTATAATGTTCCGGTAGCAGGATCAGAAAAAGATGCGCTATTGTCTTTCCGTACAAATAGTTCCCAGGTATTGGTGGTAGGCGAGTAGGTTACCTTTATACTGATATAATGATGTCCAAAATCGTTTACTCCGCTGGTGCTGCTGGAAAGTAGGTCTGTAGAGGTACGAAGCCCGGAGGTATACCGTACCAAACGAATTGGGTCGGTATTACCGCTATTACCCAGCATTACAGCATAACCCGAACCCGTTGTTGCAGTAGTGTTAGATGTACCTGCCAGGACAAATGCGTTTCCATATCCGTTGTTACTCATTCCGGTAGGATTTGTGCGCGATTGCCTCATGTTAAATGTCCACGTTACAAGCCCTGGGTTACTGGCCAGTGTAGTATTATAGGGCGTACTGTTTGCATTTAGTACATACCCCAGTACCCATCCGGCATTATTAGTGGCGCCTGTAGCGTCATTAGTTAAATCAAGGTAGCCGTTGTTAATACGTCCGCCCATATCGGTACCGCTGGTAAGTAGGTTCCAGCTGGCATTTGTACCAATAAGGCCGTTTGTGGTAGTGTACGACGTTCCCGCTGAGGTGGGAAAGTTGTAATTGTATACTGTAACTTGCTGGCCGTAGGATAATAATCCTACCAATGCAGCAGCTATTACAGCTACCCGTTTTTTAAGTTTTAGTAATTTTTCTGACATAAAATTAGTTTAATGGATGCTCATAATTAAAAGATTAATAAATATGTAACTAATTATTAACCTGTTTTTTACCTAAAAACAAAATGTAATTTTTTGTGTATTGATGCTTTATTACAAAGGTAAGACGTAGAATTTTTAGACTATTTTTAACCTTTACTAATCAGACGAAAAACCTATAAATTCGATGAAACGCTGTTTGTGTTTTTTCAGTGTAAGTTAAAAACTACTTATTTGTTGTTAATAGAGGTGTTTTTTAGATAAATTGTCAATAAAGTACATCGTAAATTATCATTAAGTAAGTTGTTGATTGAAT
>NZ_JBKJHC010000022.1:0-26493 GCF_046613565.1 Flavobacterium sp. RHBU_3
AATTTTATTATAGGGAATTAATATGGGATTTCCAGGTATTGTATATCTCAGCGTATTTCGCGCTTAGCTCTTCCGTTGGGGCTATAGTTTCTAAATGCTCCAGGTTTTCAAAGGCGGCATCAAGGGTAGGGTAGTAGCCGTTTCCGTACGCCGCGCCACGGGCAGCCCCTTCGGCTCCGCTGGTGTTGTACAGCTCTAGTGTGGTTTGGGTAGTGTTTACAAATATTTCGCGGAATACCGGGCTAAGGAACAGATTTGCCCTGCCCGCCTTTACTACGGTTCCTCCGGCATTGATCCCTTTCATAATATCAAAGCCGTAGTTCATGGCAAACACTATACCCTCGCAGGCAGCGCGTACCACTTCGGGGCTGTTGTGTATATTAAAGTTTAGGTTCTGGATACCGCTCATAGCCGGTTTGTTGCTGAAAATACGTTCTACGCCATTACCAAAAGGGTAGAAGCGCAGTCCTTTACTTCCCGGTTCGGCTTTTGCAGCTTCAGTATTCAGTGATTCGTATGATATAAGTCCGTCTGCACCAGTGCTTAGTGTTTTGCGTAGCCATTGGTACAGTATGCCACTACCGTTTATACAAAGCAGCACACCGTTACTTTTATCTTCTTCAATGTTGTTTACGTGTAAGAATGTGTTTACACGGTTGTTTGCATCAAAAGCATTTGCTTTAGTAACCGAGTATATTACTGCCGATGTACCCGCTGTAGTAGCAATTTCACCAGCATTTAGCACACCAAGCGAAAGAGCATTGTTTGGCTGGTCGCCTGCGCGGTAGGTTATTTTTACATCGTTGCTAAGACCAAGCTCGTCAGCAATTTCAGGGTTTATGCTTGCCTGTTGGCCAAAAGTAGGCACCACCTCAGGCAGTAGGTTGTGCGGTAATTCCATAGCATCCAACACTTCGGTAGCCGGACGGTTTTCTGCAAAGTTCCACAAAGCAGCTTCAGAAAGCCCTGATGGCGTAGTTTGTGCCACACCCGAAAGCTTGGCTGCAATATAGTCGCCCGGCAGCATCATAAAGCGCGCTTTATTAAACACCTCCGGTTCGTTATCTTTTACCCATTTAAGTTTGGCAGCGGTAAAGTTGCCCGGGCTGCCCAGTATGCTTTGCTGGCACTTGTCGGTACCCATTTTTTGGTAAATGGCATCTCCGGTTTCGGCTGCGCGGCTGTCGCACCAAATAATTGACGGACGCACCGGATTCAGCTCTTCGTCTGTAAGTACCAAGCCGTGCATTTGGTACGCTATACCTATAGCGGCAATTTTTTTAAGATCGATACCATATTTGCTGTTTAGTAGTGCTATACCTCCCTTGGTATACGCCCACCACGCTTCCGGATTTTGTTCGGCCCAGCCAAATTGTGGTGCCTCAATGGCCATTTCAAATTCCGGTACGGTAACCGATGCGGTGATGGTGCCGCTTTGGGCATCCAATACCGATAGTTTAATTGACGAACTTCCTAAATCGATTCCTAAAAAATACATTGCTTCGGTTTGCTTGTTTTTAGCGCTAAGTCCCACAAACACTAATGGTTTCGGCGACTATAACGTTTTTTCTTATGGTAAATATGACCACAAGTATACGGCGTATTTTTGATTTCAGCAAAATTTTTGCGTAAAAAATTTATTATTCTTAGTTGCTAACAGATTTATTAACAGATGATGAAAAAAATAGAATTTGTTAAGAATTCTCAATTTTTATGTATCTTCGCCTTGTTTTATTCTAAGTGAAGCAATGCTGAAGAAATTTATTGATAGGGAGTCCGGAAAAATTGTAGAACGCACGGTGATGAATGCTATAACCATCGACTGTGTTGTGTTCGGTTTTGATAATGGCAGCCTTGAAGTTTTGTTAGTTCAGCACGGCGAAGGTATACGTAAAGGTGAATGGGGTTTACCCGGTGGGTGGATTAAGGAAACCGAAAGTACTGATGCCGCTGCGCACAGGCTGCTGGCCGACCTAACAGGGCTTGATGACGTATACCTGGAGCAGCTAAAAGCCTTTGGAGAACCTGATCGTTTTCCCTTGGGGCGTGTTATTACTATAGGATATTATGCATTGGTAAAACGCGAAGACTACAATATTAAAGCAGGTTTTACCGCTTCAGATGCTAAATGGTATAAGATAAAGGATATTCCTAAGCTGATATACGACCACAACGACATACTAAATTACAGCTTGGGTCATTTGCGAAACAGGGTAAAACAGGAGCCGTTAGGTTTTAACCTGTTACCTGAGAAATTTACCTTATTTGAGCTGATGCAGCTTTATGAGGAAATTTTAGGCATAGCTATGGATAAATCTAATTTCAGGCGTAAATTTTTGCGTATGAAATTGTTGCTTCCGCTGGATGAAAAGCAGGAAAACGTGTCGCATCGTGCAGCGCAATTATACCAGTTTGACGAAAAAATCTACGAGAAACTTACTAAGAAAGGCTTTAACTTCGAGTTTTAGTCAGTTTCTACTTACTTTTTAACTATTAATGTTGTTTTTAATAGTATTTTAAGCATTATTTAAGTCTAAGTCAGGCAAGTACAGGACACTTTATGCGTGCCTGCTACTTATTTTTGTAGTGGTTATAGCCAGAATCTGAACAGTTAAAGGAGCTAAGAAGAGGTTTGGTTTGTTTTAAATATTTTTTAGAGCTTAATGCCGGGTGGTTCCCGGCATTAATTTTTTATGTAAAGCATATCATTTGCCTGTAAGCGCCGCAACCTGGGCGTTTGTAATATCAGGGTTGGCACCCACCGATGCTGCTACCAGTGCGCCCATGGCACAGGCATAATCTAATGCAGTTTGCGGGTTTTCCCCGCTAAGCAGTTTCATAATCAGTGTAGCCAGGAAAGAGTCGCCTGCACCCACAGTATCGGCTACTTTTACGCTATAGCCATCGTTGTTGTACAAGTGGCCCTGCCACATGAGCAGTGCGCCATGTTTACCCCGGGTTACACACATAGATGTAATACCCGTTGCAGTGGCTATAAACTGCATGTTGTCTTCTATGGTTTTGTGTTGCGAACCCATGGCAATAGCTATTTCCAGCAATTCGTCATCATTAAATTTAATGAAATCTGCTTTTGCTATTAATTTTTTAATAGTTGCTATGCTGTAATGCGGTGGACGCAGGTTTACATCAAATACCTTAAAGGCAGGGTAGTGCAGTAGCTTTTCCAGTGCCGATTCTGAAACCGCATCGCGGCAGGCAAGGCTACCGTAAATAAGTACGTCTGTATTTTCTACCAGCTTCTCGGCGGCTTGATTTAGCTCAATTTTATCCCAAGCCGAAGGGTAATGAATATCATAACTCGCCGAACCGGTATTGTCCAGCGTAACATTTACCACCCCGGTAGGGTAACTTTCGGTTCTTATTATGGCTTCGGTATTAAGCCCCTGTGCTGCTACATAGGTAACTATTTCATCACCATAAGCATCGTTGCCCACACAACTTATCATGCCTGCGTTGCAACCCAGGCTTTGCATACGCAGAGCCAGGTTTAGCGGAGCACCCCCTATTTTTCTTCCTTCGGGGAATACATCCCACAATACTTCTCCGAACGATACTGCATTTATTTTTTCAGGCATTTTCATTTATTCTTTAAAGGCATCCAGTGCAGGTGATGGTGTTCCGTCTTCCATCCAGGCACTGAGAGCATAGTGGCTCCAGCTACGGGCACCTTCCGGTTCCCAGTAAATAACACCAAGCCCTTTGTTGTTAGGTACTTTTTTTACAGCTTTAATTACCGCTACCAGCATATCGCGGGTATTTTCTACTTTAGTGTCCTCGCCGCCTACTTCTACAACCATTACTTCCTTATTGTAGCGTTTAGCCATATCCTTAAGGTTGTTTTCCAGGTCGGCAATATTCTCGGTATAGTCGGTTTTTATCCAAAACGGATAATACGACATGCCTATAACATCATATTTTACATTATTATTGGTGGCATTGTCATAAAACTCTCTAAACTTCTTATTGTTGTTACCTTCATCAAGGTGTACAATTACCTTAATGTTGTTATTTATGGCTTTTGTAGCTTCATATCCTTTATTTAATAGCTGTGCCAGTTGCGGCCAGTTTGTTGTACTGCCATCGGGCCACAGCATACCACCCGGAATTTCGTTGCCCACCTGGACCCACTCTGGCGTAACACCTGCTTTTTCCAGTGAAGCAAGTACATCGTAGGTGTGCTGATATACATCATTAAGCAGTTCGTCAAAACTGTGGTTTGCCCAGACAGCAGGCTTGTTTTGCTTACCGGGATCTGCCCATGAGTCACTATAATGAAAGTCAACCATAATACGCATTCCCATTTTTTGCGCCCTTACCGCCATAGCTACGGTTTCTTCGGGGCTACAATGCCCACTGGCCTTATCGTTGTTTGGGTGTACCCATACACGCAGCCTTATGGTATTCATGCCACGGTCTTTAAGTAATTGCAGGCAATCTTTTTCATTGCCGTCTGCATCCTTAAATTTATAGCCGGTAGCTTCCATTTGTGGCAGCCAGCCCACATCGGCACCTTTGGCAAACGTATTATTTTGTGCAGTAGTGTTTTTGGTTGATGTGCAGGCTGTAAATGCTGTGGTTAAAGCAAGTACAAGTGGTAATATGGCTAAACGTTTTTTCATGGTTAAATTTTATCAAATTTAATGAAACCGTCCCGCATTTTTAAGGTTATGGCAAAAAAAAGCAGGGCACTAATGCCCCGCCCTATATAACCCCGAAAATTGCTTTAATTGTTATTGACCCATAATACCCAGCTCCAGTCCGCGTAGTTCGGCCAGCCCGCGTAGCCTGCCTATAGCCGAATAGCCCGGATGGGTGGTTTTGTGCAGGTCGTCCAGCATTTGATGACCGTGATCCGGCCTGAACGGTATGGGATTAGTACGTTTGTTGTTTTCTTCTATAATGGCTTTCATTATACCATACATATTTACGTCGCCATCCAGGTGGTCTGCCTCAAAGAAGTTGCCTTGAGTGTCTTTTTTTACATTGCGAAGGTGAATGAAGTTAACCCTGTGTTTTACGGCTTCAAAAATTTCATTAATGTTGTTATGTGATCCGGCTCCGAGTGAACCGGTACAGAAGCAAATACCGTTAAAGGCTTCGTTTACCCCGTTTATTATAAATTCCAGGTCGGCTTTATTAGAAGCTATCCTTGGCAGGCCAAGTATAGGATACGGAGGGTCATCCGGGTGTATGGTCATGTTAATAGACTCTTCTTTGCATACATCTGCTATGGATGTAAGGAAGTACAACAGGTTTTCCCTTAGCCCGTCAAAGCCAATGCTCTGGTAAGTGATGATGCTTTGGGTAAGGCTTTCCAGTGTGGTGCTGTCTTCGCCCGGCACACCCATAAGTATAATTTCCTGTAGGGTAGCTTTCTCTGTTTCGGTAATGGTTTCTTTCCTTGCTGCTGCGTTTAGTATATCTTCGGAGTAGTCGGCTGCTGCATTTTCCCTTTTCAGGATATAAATGTCAAAATACGCCAAGTCAGCCCAGTTAAAGTACAGGGCTTTGGCACCATTTGGCATTTCCAGGTCAAGCTGGGTACGTGTCCAGTCCAGTACGGGCATAAAGTTATAGCACACCGTTTTCAGGCCGCAGGCACTCAAGTTTTTAAGCGATTGCCTGTAGTTGTCCAAGTATTTTTCGGCATCGGCGTTGCGTGTTTTTATTGCTTCATGTACCGGCACGCTTTCTACAACACTCCATGTAAGTCCGGCATCTTCTATCTGTTTTTTACGTTTTTGTATTTCGTCTACCGTCCATACGGCGCCATGGGGTACATGGTGTAATGCAGATACTATTCCGGTAGCACCGGCCTGTTTTATATCCTGTAATGTTACGGTATCGTCTGGGCCATACCACCTCCAGGTTTGTTCAAGTTTCATGTTCTTCATGCTTAAATAAATTATACGCCGCTCCAGGCATTGAACCCGCCGTCTACAAAAATGATTTCACCGTTTACAAATCCTGATGCATCGCTAAGTAAATATACAAGAGTTCCCTCAAGTTCCTGCGGTTCACCCAAGCGGGAAAAAGGTGTGTTGCTTACAAATTTTTGTGCTCTTTCAGTAAAAGTACCGTCAGGATTGGTAAGCAGGCTGCGGTTTTGGTCTGTTAGGAATACGCCCGGTGCAATAGCGTTTACACGCACCTTATCGCCGTAGCGTAATGATAATTCTGTGGCCATCCATTTGGTGTATCCGTCTATACCGTGCTTGGCTACATTGTAACCCATTCCGCGGGTAATCGCACGACTGGCTGCCAACGAGGAAATGTTTACAATAGCACCTTTGCCTTTTTCGGCAATAACCCTCCCAAAAATATGGGTAGGTATTATGGTGCCGTATAGGTTTATTTCTATTGCTTTTATGGTATCGGCCATAGAAGCGTCAAATAAGTTTTCTCCCGGGTTTATGGTAGCACCGGGTATGTTTCCGCCGGCAGCATTTACAAGCCCGTCTATGGTGCCAAAGTGGTTTATTATAATGTCTTTTGCTTGTAAAACATCCTGCTCATTAGTTACATCGGCAATGACAGCCAAAGCTTCGGCCCCCAGGCTTTCAGCCAGCGCCACGCGCTCATTGGCTTTGGTTTCGTTACGACCCAGTATTGCAATTTTTCCACCTGCCTGTGCTATGGCGGTTATAAATGATTCGCCCAGTACTCCTGTACCACCGGTTACCACAATTACTTTTCCTTTTAAAGAAAAGGTGTCTAAGATGTTCATTTGCAATTATTCTTTGTTTTGTCTTTTTATGCTTCAATATTAAGCCAAAAAGTTTGTAGGGGTTTTAAAACCATCAGAATTTTAACTAAAACGTATTCGTAGTTTTTTTAAAGGATTTATCGTATCTGTAAGGAAAAGCTGTTTATGCGCAATGGCTGGCGGTGACGGTTGTGGCAATTAAAGTGGAAAAAGCTGTGAAGAGCCACAATTACGCTGTTTTTTAAGATTACGTAACAATGGCAGGTGTAATTAAAACCTTAGGATTATCTTCAGTTAACTTTTGCAAAACATTGCACCATTAGTTTTGCCACCAATTAACAACTAAACACAACATGATAAAAAAACTACTCGTGTTGGTCGCAATCCTTGCGGCCATGGGAAGTTATGCCCAGGGTAATGGCGTAATCTCCGGAAAAATTACAGACAAAGACAATAATTTTTCACTTCCGGGCGCTACCGTTCGCTTTACAGGCAGCAACCGTTACACCATTTCTAACCAGATAGGTGATTACGAATTTTTAAATGTCCCTGCCGGTAGTTACCAGGTAGAGGTATTGTACATTGGTTACCAAACGCTTCAGCAGGATGTAACTGTTGAGGCAGGTAAAACAATAGTGGTAAACTTTGCCATAAGTACTAACTCTGAAAATCTTAATGAGGTAGTAGTTGTAGGCGATCGTCTTCGCGGACAGGCTCGTGCACTGAACCAACAAAAGAACAACCAAAACATTACAAACGTAATTTCGAGTGACCAGGTGGGGCGTTTTCCTGATGCTAATATAGGTGATGCGCTAAAGCGTGTGCCGGGTATTACTATGCAGAACGACCAGGGCGAAGCGCGAAACATTATTATCCGTGGCCTTGCGCCGGCACTAAACTCGGTAACCATTAACGGCGACCGTATTCCTTCGGCTGAAGGTGATAACCGTAACGTACAGATGGACCTTATTCCGTCAGATATGATTGCTACCATGGAGGTAAACAAAACCCTTACCCCCGATATGGATGGTGATGCAATAGGTGGTTCGGTAAACCTTATTACCCGTGCCGCACCAAACGGTGAAAGGATTTCGGCAACGCTTGCCGGTGGTTATGCCCCTATAAGGGAAAACCCTATTTACACCGCAGGCCTTGTATACGGTAACCGCTACCTGGGTGGTAAACTGGGTATGGTAATAAGCGGTTCGTATAATAACAACGACTTCGGTTCTGATAACGTGGAAGCCGTATGGGTAAACGACGATGCAGGCAATACCTATGTAGAGGAAATGGACATACGTAAGTATGATGTGCAGCGTATACGCCGCAGTGGTGCTATAGCATTTGACTATAAGTTTAACGAAAACAACACCATTTACGGTAATGCCATGTACAACTGGAGAGACGACCGCGAAAACCGTTTCCGTACTACGTATGATGATATTGAGGCTAATTATGCTGCCGATGGTACTACCATTGATAGCTTTACCGGACGTGTAAAACGTGAAACAAAAGGTGGTATAGATAACAATCGTAACAAAAGCCGCAGGCTGGAAGACCAGCGTGTACAAAACTATGCCCTACGTGGAGAACACCTGCTTACACCGGGCCTGGACATGGACTGGCAGATGAACTACTCTGAAGCCAGTGAATTCCGTCCGGGTGAAAGGTATATAGAGTTTGAGCAGGAAGGTTTGGCTTTTACGCAAGACGTTTCTAACCCCGAAAGGCCGTTTATAGGCACCACAGGCGAAGACCTTGGTTCTTTTGAGCAGTCAGAACTGACTGAAAACAGGGATAATACCTCAGAGAGTGAGTTTGGTGCCAAGCTTAACTTCCGTTTTCCGCTATCTATAATTAAGGAGCAAAAAGGCCGTATGAGGGTCGGTGCCCGCTTAAGGATTAAAAACAAAGACCGGAACAATATTTTCTATGCTTACGAGCCTGTAGGCGATGCGCCAACACTGGCAGACGTAAATACCAGCTACTTTAACGGTAGTGGATTTAATCCGGGCAGTAAATATATTCCGGGTACATTTGCTTCGGCTGATTACCTAGGTAACCTTGACCTAAACAACCCGTCGCTTTTTGAAAGTGAACTTGATCCGTCTGAATACCTTGCCGTAAACTATACCGCAAAAGAAAATATTTATGCAGGATACGTACGTTGGGACCAGGATCTTACCTCTAAACTATCTATGATAGTGGGTGTACGTATAGAGAATACAAACATAGACTATACCGGTAACAGGGTACTTGACGAAGAAGAACTGGAAGGTACTATAACCAATACAAACTCGTACACTAACGTATTGCCAAACCTTCAGTTTAAATACAATGCTACAGACGACCTTATACTAAGGGCTGCCTTTACTACAGCACTTGCAAGGCCGGATTACTATGCGCTGGCACCTTATGTAAATAACATTGCAGCCGATTCTGAAATTATAGCCGGTAACCCGGACCTGAAAGCTACTTACTCGTATAACTATGATTTTATGGCAGAGAACTACTTTAAATCGGTAGGGCTTGTATCAGCAGGTGCTTTTTATAAAAACCTGAACGATTTTATTTATACTTACAGCAATAATCAGTACAATACTGCTGATTTTGCTGCAGACTTCCCGGGCCAGGATAACCCTGTGCCGGCAGGTGAGGAGTGGACATTCATCCAGTCACGTAATGGTGAAACTGTAGACGTATACGGATTTGAGGTGGCCTTCCAGCGCCAGCTTGATTTCCTTCCGGGGTTCCTTAAGCACTTTGGTATTTACACAAACTATACCTTTACCGAATCTAAGGCAAACGGTATAACTAACGAAGATGGCGAAGAGCGTACAGGTATGAGTCTTCCGGGCACTGCGCCACATATGTTTAACGGTTCTCTTTTCTGGGATAACAACAAGTTTTCTGCAAGGGTATCTTTAAACTATACTGCCGATTATCTTGACGAACTGGGTTCAGATGCGTTCCAGGACAGCTACTACGACAAGCAGCTTTTTGTTGATGCCAACGCTTCATACAAAATAACCAAAAATCTTCGCGTATTTGCTGAGGCTAACAACCTTACAAACCAGCCACTGCGCTATTACCAGGGTATATCTTCAAGAACCAAACAGGTTGAGTTCTATGAAGGCCGTTTTAACCTTGGTCTTAAGTTTGACTTTTAGTAATTTTGAATCTTTGCCTATTTCATGAAAAAACACATAACACTACTTGCTGCGCTTGCACTTTTGGCATCATGCAAAAGCGGCCTTGCACCTGTAAAAGCCGATGCTATAAAACCTACCGTAGTTACACAACCCACACCACACGATACCGATGACCCGTCGGTATGGATAAACCCGGCAGATGCTACTAAGAGTTTAATAATTGGCACCGATAAGGATACCGATGGAGGCTTGTATGTATATGACCTGTCCGGGAAAATAGTAGGTAAAAGCGAAACCCTGAAAAGGCCAAATAACGTAGACATAGCTTATGGACTTACCATAGGAGGGAAGCAGTATGATGTAGCCATTACTACTGAGCGTGAGCGCGACATGATACGTATTTTTTCTATCCCTGATATGAAACCGCTGGATAATGGCGGTATACCTGTTTTTGAAGGAGAAACCGAAAAAGGCCCTATGGGGGTTGCCATATACACGCGCCCGTCAGACAAGGCGATATTTGCCGTGGTAGGGCGCAAAAGCGGCCCATCAGGTTCTTACCTGTGGCAGTACAGGATTAGCGATTCCGGTAACGGATATGCCGCAGCACAGGTGGTGCGTAAGTTTGGTAGCTTCAGTGCCAAAAAAGAAATTGAGGCCATAGCTGTAGATAATGAGCTTGGCTACATTTACTATTGCGACGAGACCCTGGGGATTAAGAAATATATAGCCGACCCTGATGCTAAGAACAATGAGGAGCTTGCGCTATTTGGTACAAAAGGATTTGTATCAGACCACGAAGGTATAGCTATTTACAAAAAGACAGCTACTACGGGTTACATACTAGTATCTAACCAGCAATCTAATACGTTTATGGTTTTCCCGAGGGAAGGTGTAAACGGCGATGCTAACAACCACCCGCTACTGGCAGAAATACCTACTTCTACCATAGAATGCGACGGTGCCGATGCTACCAGCGTAAACTTGGGCGGTAAGTTCCCTAACGGCATGCTTGTAGCCATGAGTAACGGTATGACGTTTCATTACTACGACTGGAACACTATTCAGCAATTGATAGACAAAGGTTACGGACTGAAATAACCAGCATGTATCATAAAAGAAATGAGGTGAGAAACATAATGTTTTTCACCTCATTTTTTATTTATATGGGTAATGCTATTAGCTATTCAGTACTGCAACAAGCTCGTCAAAAGTAACGCTTTGTTGCTCACCTGTACCCAGGTTTTTCAGGGTATAGGTACCTGATGCCATTTCGGCATCACCAGCCATTACCGCATACGGAATGGTACGCTTATCGGCATGTTGGAATTGCTTGCCTATCTTGGCTGCATCAGGGTAAAGCTCGGCTTTTACACCTGCAACACGAAGTTGTGAAACTGCCTTTTGGGCATACAAAGCCTCTTTATCGCCAAAGTTTACAAATAGTACTTTAGTACCTTCGGTAACTGTTTCGGGGAACAGGCCTAAATCTTCTATTACAAGATAAATACGGTCAAGACCAAATGATATACCCACACCACTCAACTTACTATTTTTATCAAAGATGCCGGTAAGGTCGTCATAACGGCCACCACCACCTATAGAGCCCAGTTTCACTCCCTCAGGGGCCGCTACTTCAAATATAGCTCCGGTATAATAGTTAAGCCCGCGTGCCAGGGTAACATCCAAATCAAGGAATGAAGTACCCAGTCCAATTTCGGCTACGTTATCGCAAATAAAACGAAGCTCTTCTACACCTTTCATACCCTCTTCAGATGAAGCAAGCAGGCTGGCAAGTTGCTCTATTTTTTCGCTAATGGTTCCTGTAAAGTTAAATAGCGGCTGTACTTTTTCTATTGCTTCGGCACTAATGCCTTTGGCTTCCATTTCGGCCTTAACACCGGCTTCACCTATTTTATCAAGCTTATCAAGCGCAACGGTAAAGTCGATTAGTTTATCCTTGGCGCCTATAACCTCGGCAATACCGCCAAGTACCTTACGGTTGTTTATTTTTATGGTTACACCTGCCAGTCCAAGTGAGGTAAAAACGGCATCGTACAACTGTACCAGCTCTACTTCCTGCCAGAGAGAAGTACTGCCCACTACGTCGGCATCGCATTGGTAAAACTCACGATAACGCCCTTTTTGGGGTTTATCTGCACGCCATACCGGCTGTATCTGGTAGCGTTTAAAAGGGAATGTTATATCATTCTGGTGCTGTACTACATAACGGGCAAACGGCACGGTTAGGTCGTATCGCAGCGCTTTTTCAGAAATCACAGAGGTTACTTTCTTTGTGCTTAGAAAGATTTCATTATATTTTTTTAAAAATGAAGAAAACGAATTTGAAAAAATATAAGATTGCACTGCAAGGTTATCAACTGAATTAAAGTCCTTTAAAATTTGTTCTTTATTTTCCTTGAAGTACTCTTGCATAAAAAGGTAAGCACTACTGTTAGGATTATCGAAAATTGAAAGGAGCTTTAAATGAAATATATTGTCGAAATCATAATCAATATTAATTTGCTTCGAAGTGTTAATTTCATTCAGTATTTTATAATAACTTTGGACTAGCCTCGTAGAATCATTCACATTATCTCTAACTTTTGAAAGATAATCTCCTGAATCTAATACTTTAAAAATAAGCCTGTCGCCTTCCTCGCCGTATTTTCCCATCAGGGTGTCTGAGTTTTCAAACGAAGGGGTTTCTATAGGCTGAAAGCCGAACAGTTCAAAATGTCGTTTTATTACAGACATGATGTACTGACGCTTAGCCACCTCTGCGGGTGAAAAATCTCTTGTTCCTTTTGGGATTCCCGGTTTTGCCATTGTATAAATTTTTGTGCAAATATAGCCATTTCGGTATTTAGATTTAAGATTTCGGATACCGGAGTGTAACAACCCTGCACAATGAGCGACAAACAATAAACAGAAATGTTTATTTTAGTTTTAATTCTCAATCAGGAACCGTATCATGTTTAACCTTTTCAGGGAAAATACCAAAATAGCGCTGGGCTCCATAAAAGGGCAGGCATTGCGTACTACGCTTACCGTGTTTATTATCAGCCTGGGCATTTTTGCGCTGGTGGTGTTACTTACTGTTGTAGACGTACTCGGAAACAGTTTAAGCAGCAACTTTGGCGGTATGGGGGCTAATACCTTTAGTATCTCCCGCTATGACGGCAGGAACCGTATGGGCCGCCAGAATGATGCTGATGCCCGCGAAAACCCTGCGATAACCTACCCGCAGGCCAAGGCATTTAAGGATCGATATAACTTTCCGGGTATTAAAACATCGTTGTCTTTTGTGGCGGCAAGCAATGCGGAAGTGAAATTTGGTACAAAAAAATCGGATCCGGAAATCACTGTAGTGGGTGCTGACGAGAATTTCCTACCAAACTCAGGACTTGAAGTTACACAAGGGCGCAATTTTTCAAATTTTGATGTGGCTAACAACAGTTATGTATGTATTGTAGGTTCTGATTTTGAAAAAGGTATACTTAAAGATGTAAATCCTATAGGACAGGTACTGTCTATACGCGGGGCTAAGTTTAAGGTAATAGGCGTGCTTAAGGCACGTGGGTCTACCTTTGGTAACCGCCAGGACCTTAATGTGATTGTACCTATTCAGCTTGCACGTTCGCTTTTCACCTCTCCCAGTATAGACTATACAATAAAAGTGGGGGTTACGCACCAGGACTTTTTAGATGGTGCTGTGGGCGAGGCTATACTGGCCATGCGCAGAGTACGTAAGCTACCACCTACGGCTACCGAAAACTTTGGTGTAGAGCGCAGTGATGAGCTTTTGGAAAAGCTGAAGTCTAACACCGACTATTTAGAAGGTATAGCGTGGGGTGTGGGTATCATTACCATATTTGGCTCTTCGGTAGCGTTGATGAATATAATGCTGGTTTCTGTGTCTGAGCGTACACGCGAAATAGGTGTAAGGAAATCGCTTGGTGCCAAGAAAATAACCATAGCAACTCAGTTTTTTACCGAAACCCTTGTTATTTGTTTAATAGGAGGGATTATAGGTATAGTCTTAGGAATCCTGCTTGGGTTTGGTGTTGCTAAGGGATTTGATATTGGTTTTGTTATGCCATGGAAAGCTACACTTTCGGCATTAGGTATTGTAGTGGTGGTAACCATTTTTTCGGGGTTACTTCCGGCAATAAAAGCTGCAAAATTAGATCCGGTTGAGGCTTTGCGATACGAATAGTTTTAGTCGCAGTTTTTAGTCTCAGCAGGCAGTAACTGAAAACTGTGATCACATACTATTACTGGAAACTGTGACTGCGACTGAAAACTTATAAAGTACAGCTAATCATCCTGTCGTTACCGAAAAGGTCTTTGCGGAGTACCACATTTTTAAAGCCCTTATCCTCTAATAAAGCTACGGTTTCCGGGCCAAGGTATTGGTTAATTTCATAGTACAGCTTACCGCCCGGCTTTAGGTGGTGTAGTGCCAGTTGCGCTATTTTCCGGTAAAAAATAAGTGGGTTGTTATCCTCTACAAACAAGGCCAGGTGTGGTTCGTGTTCCAGCACGTTTGGCTTTATTTCTGCTTTTTCAAGATTGCGTACATACGGCGGATTAGATACAATAACGTCATACTGCTGTGGCAGGCTTTCTGCTGCGAGTATATTGGTTTGAATAAAGTTTACACTTATGTCGTTTGTTAACGCATTTTCTTTGGCTACCGCCAAAGCCTCTGCCGAAACATCTATTGCTGCTACTTGTGCTTGTGGCAGGTTCTTAGCCAGGCTAATGGGGATACAGCCGGTACCTGTGCCTATGTCGAGAATGTTTAACTCGGTGCGTTTGTTGTTTTCATGGATTATCCATTCTACAAGCTCCTCGGTTTCAGGTCGTGGAATAAGGGTGTTTTCAGTTACTTTAAACTCAAGGCTATAAAAATACGCCTTGCCAAAAATATACTGAATAGGCCGATATTGTTCCAGTTGATGCAATGCATTTTGCCATTGTTCCTCTTCGTTTCCAGATATCGTT
This sequence comes from Flavobacterium sp. RHBU_3, assembly GCF_046613565.1. NCBI lineage: Bacteria > Pseudomonadati > Bacteroidota > Flavobacteriia > Flavobacteriales > Flavobacteriaceae > Flavobacterium > Flavobacterium sp. RHBU_3. The sequence continues at coordinate 14,890 of NZ_JBKJHC010000022.1, forward strand.
TCGTTATTACGCATCAAATAATCCATGCGTTTCCACCCTTTTAATTCTTCCAGCGAAATGTAAAAAAAACGCTCTGCTTCGGCCACATCATATAGTGGGGCAAGCTTTTCGGTAAATATATCTTTGTATTCTTTTATCGTCATAATCATAGCTTTTTAAGCATCCATACCGGACATGAGCTGTGGCCTGTACATCCCATAGGGGCATCAAGATACTCAAATCCGTACTTCTTGTATAGCTTTTGCGCGGCTTCCATGTAGGGCAGGGTTTCCAGGTAGCATTGGCTATAGCCAAATTCAACTGCGGCTTTCAGGCAGGCTTCCATAAGCAGGGCACCAATGCCTTTTCCGCGGGCAGCGGTGTTGCTATACATTTTCTGTAATTCGCATACTCCGTCGGGTCCATTTTCAAGCGGAGCAATTCCGGCTCCGGCCACAACAATACCATCAACTTCGGCTACACAATATATCAACTTATCGCCTACATATACACTACTAAGTGTATCCAGTGTAGGGTCGGCATAGGCTGTGCCGGTCTTGGGTGCATCAAGCTCATCAAATACCCCACGAATAATGGCTGCTATGGCCGCGTTATCTTCAGGTTGGATTTTTCGGATTACAATATTTTGCATACTGCAAAAATACGGTTATTTGTTAATCTGGGGATTTGTTGATTTAATGTGCTGCTGCTTTAAAGGCGAAAACTTTTAACTTTACAACTTTAATTACAAACATGACTCACGAATTTTACATGCAGCGCTGCCTGGACCTTGCCGAAAACGGTATGCGTGCCGCTATGCCAAACCCAAGTGTAGGTGCGGTGCTGGTGCATAAAGGACGGATAATAGGAGAGGGGCATACCTCGCCTTATGGAGGTCCGCACGGCGAGGTAAATTGTATAAATTCGGTAGTTGATGCTGATAGGAAACTTATACCGGAGTCCACGCTTTATGTAAGCCTGGAACCCTGTAGCCATTATGGCAAAACACCTCCATGCTGCGACCTGATTATAACACAACAGATAAAAAAGATAGTTGTAGGAACTACCGATCCTCATGAAAAAGTAGCGGGCAACGGTATACGGAAACTGAGGGAAGCCGGGCGCGAGGTAATTGTGGGTGTTTTAGAAAAAGAATGCCGTGAGAGCAACCGCAGGTTTTTTACGTTTCATGAAAAGAAAAGACCCTACATTATACTAAAATGGGCTGAAAGTTCCGATGGTTTTTTGAGTCCGGAAACGCGAAACGAAAAGCAGCCGGTATGGATTACTAATGCTTACTCCAGGCAACTGGTTCATAAATGGCGTAGTGAAGAAGCTGCAATATTAGTGGGTACAAAAACCGTACTTGATGATAATCCCAAGCTGGACGTACGGTCGTGGTCGGGACCAAATCCGGTTCGTATAGTGCTGGATAGCAAGGGTAAGATTAATAGTACGTGCAGTGTTAAAGATCAAAAAATCAATACGATAGTTTTGACGGAACTAACAGATTTTACTAATTTAGAGAATCTGTTGTATGAGCAAATCGATTTCGGTAGCCGTCTTCCGGAACACATTACGGAAGTATTGTACAGGCACAACCTGCTTTCTGTGATAATTGAAGGTGGTAGCCAAACCCTGAAAAGCTTTATTGATGCCGGCTTATGGGATGAAGCCCGAATATTTAAAGGTACCGCCGTTTTCGGTAGGGGAGTGGTGTCTCCGGAGATAGCTGGTACAGTGATTGCAAAACAACAAATCCTTAATGATGAACTTTTAATATTGAGGAATTATGGTACAAGCAATAATATTTGACCTTGGGGATGTCTTTCTAAATAAAAATCCCGAAGCCCAGCGCAGGGCACTGGCTGCTTTAGGTCTTACCGATTGGGACAGCGAATTGCAAAAACTTGAACGCCGTTTCGAAGTTGGTGCTATGAGTCGCGAATACTTCATAAAAACGCTGCAGCAGCGCACAAATAATGCTTCAGAAAGTGAAATTGCGGATGCATGGAACGCGAGTATTGGCGATTTTCCGTTAAAAAGGCTTGAGTTCTTACAAAAACTCTCTGAAAATTACCGATTGTTCCTGCTGAGCAATACCGATTCAATTCATATAGAGAAATTTGAACACGATACCGGCAGCAGTTTCTATGGTGATTTTTATCAATGCTTTGAAAAAGTATATTATTCCCATGAAACGGGTGTGAGGAAACCAGATGCAGAGGCATTTAACATGCTGATTAAAAACCATAATTTGCACCCCAAGCGTACGTTGATGGTAGACGATAAAAAGGCCAATACCGATGTAGCTGAAGCGCTGGGTATGAAAGTGTGGACGCTGCTTAAAGAGGAAGAGGATGTTACCCAGCTTTTTGACAGGCCTATATTCTCTTTAGAGAAATCGGCTTAAATAATCTGTGTAATTAGTAATGTGCTAACGCTCATTTGACTATTTTTGCACAAATTTTTTAAGTAATGAAATTTAAATACAGGTTAGCATACTACCTGTTCGGGCTTACCCTGGGCGGATTTCTTGTAACAATGATATTTAACGGACGCGGACAGGATTTTTGTTACCTGCCTAACTGCCGTGTGCTAAAAAATATACGTTCTAAAGGTATTTATGTAAGCGATGAGGTAAAGAAAACGTATACCGAAGGCTGGGTGAACCAAAAGGATGTAGATATGACATTGCAGTATGGAGATGTGGATTTTGATAAAAGTAACAAGCCTGTAAAAGGAGGTAAGCTGTATACTATAGAAGGTAAAAATGCTAAGGGAGAGCCTATTATCATAGAAGTGGTAAACAACGAAGAAAAGGCTACTTTACTTACCGTAAAAAAACTTTAATTTTTTTGTTCTTTTATCTTGCAAGTATAAAAAACAGTGCTATCTTTGCACTCGCAATACGGAACTAATAACAGCAACGTAAAGCGATAGATTGGGGCGATTAGCTCAGCTGGTTCAGAGCACCTCGTTTACACCGAGGGGGTCGGGGGTTCGAACCCCTCATCGCCCACCACTACAAGACTTTGTTTTCGGATAAAGTTGATTAAATCACAGAAAACCTGCACTTTACGAAGTTGCAGGTTTTTTTATTTTACCCTCCTGCACTATCAAAATTTACAAAAATGCCCAAAATTTGTGGCACTTTTTGTGGCACCAAAGAAATTTTTGAAAATGTGCCACAAAATATGATGTAACACTTTGATTGTCAACCGGTAAACCTGCTTAACGACTTGATTTACAGACGCTATAATTCTAATTTTATTAATTTTTAAAATGTTGAATTATGTTAGCAACAAGTTTTGGGTTAACCTTCTTCCTGAAGACCCCGCGAAAAGAGACAAACGACAGGTTAATCTACTTAAGGATTACAGTAGATGGTGTACCTAAAGAAACATCTACACGCCGCCGGTGGGATGCCACCCGATGGGATCAGTCCAAGGAGCGTGCGACCGGTAATAAAGAAGATGCACGAACTGTGAATTTCTTTCTGGAAACCCTTGAGATGAAAATCCAGCAGTACCGCACCGATTTGATGTATGCCGGTAAGCCGGTGACCAGTGAAAAGCTGATGGACTATGTGATGGGAAAGGCCGCATCGCAGAGTAAGGTTGTCCAGGAATTCCAAAAGCACAATGATGAATTATTAGCCTTAGTTGAAAGGGGCGAATATGCCATTGGTACGCACGTACGCTTTGAGGTAGCCAAAAAGCACCTTAAGGAATACCTACGCTTTAAATACAATGTAGAGGATATGGATTTCCGGGAACTCAACTTTGAGTTTGTGAAGGATTATGAGTTTTACCTGAAAACGGTAAAAAACATCAGCCATAACACGGCGGTGAAGTACATTACCAACTTCAAGAAGATTGTATTGCTTGCCATCGACAAGGAAATCATAACCGCAGACCCATTCAAACGCTTCAAGGCAAAGAAAATCAAGGTTCCTAAAAAGCCATTGAGCAGTTATGAACTTGCCCAATTGGAAAACCACACCTTTTCTACCCCACGCCTCTCTACCGTGCGGGATATATTCGTATTCCAATGCTATACCGGACTGGCTTACATTGATGCCTTTAATCTGAAGAAGTCTGATATTAAGTTTGGCATCGATGGTGAGATGTGGATCATTACTGAAAGGCAGAAAACCGGAAGTAATATTAATATCCCACTACTACCGAAAGCCAAAGCGATTATGGAACGCTACAAAGACCATAAGCTTTGCCTGGAACGCAATTCTGTGCTTCCGGTAACCTCCAACCAAAAGATGAACGCCTATCTGAAGGAAATAGCTGACCTGTGCGGCATCGAAAGCACCTTGAACACACACAAGGCCAGGCGCACCTTCGGAAGCACCGTAACGCTTAATAATGACGTGCCTATCCACGTGGTGAAAGAATTACTCGGACACCAGTCGGTAAAGCAAACTGAAGAGTATGCCATAACCGAGCAGCAGTCTGTTGGAAGGGAAATGAAGCAGTTGCAATTAAGGCTAAGCAGCAAGGGAACCACACCTGAGCCACCGTCTCCGGATATCATATCCAAAATGCAGCAGGAAATACAGGAGTTAAAAGAGCTGCTTGCGCTGTCTCACGGAACTATTCATCTTAAAAAAGTTTAAATCATGGAAAATAATTTTGTAGAAATCCTTCAAATAATAAAACAATCACGCACGAATGCTATTAAAGCTGTAAATGCTGAATTAATAAACTTGTACTGGAATGTAGGTATGTACATCAGTAATAAATTAAAACTTTCTGATTGGGGAGATAAAACTGTTGCTGACTTATCAGAGTATCTCCAACGTAATAACCCAGAGCTTAAAGGTTTTAATAGTAGAGGACTGTATCGGATGATACAGTTCTATGAATCTTATCCGGAGAATCATAAGTTAATAATAGACTCTGAAAGATCCTTTGAGCCTAAAAATCAAAGCTCTACAATTGTGTCATCACTGATGACACAATTTAAAACAATCGATGTAAAGAGTAGTACGATTGCAAAAATCAGTTGGACGCATCACATGACTATTTTCTCACGATGTAAATTAAATGAAGAGCGTGAATTCTATATTAAGCTATGTATTCGAGAGAACTATAGTGTCAGAGAACTTGACCGTCAGATTAATTCCAGTTTATTTGAACGGGCGATGACAAGTGAAAATCCTAAATCCGTTATGCCGAAAAATTCTAAAACAGATATCCAAGATGTGTTTAAGGACAGCTATGTTTTTGACTTTCTAAATTTGCCGGACTCACACAGTGAAAGCGAACTGCAAAAAGGATTGCTCAACCGCATGAAGGATTTCATCCTGGAATTAGGCAGAGATTTTATTTTTATCGGCGAAGAATATAAACTAATGGTCGGGAACAGTGATTTTCACATTGACTTATTGTTTTATCATCGGGGTTTACAATGTTTAGTTGCTTTTGAACTGAAAGCAGGTAAATTCAAACCGGAGCATATCGGGCAACTTAATTTCTATCTTGAAGCACTTGACAGAGATGTCAAGAAAGAACACGAGAACCCAAGTATCGGAATTTTACTTTGTAAAGACAAGAATAATCAGGTAGTTGAATATGCGTTGAGTAGGAGCCTTTCCCCGACAATGGTTGCTGAATATCGCACGCAACTTCCTGACAAGGAACTGCTGCAACAAAAGTTCAGCGATATTTTTGAAGATGAAAACGAACCAAATAACAATCAAGATTAAAATTAAAAACGTTACCGATATGGTAACGTTTTTTTTTATGTCATTGATGTACATCCAACTTTAGAAATTGTTTAAATATAATTTGGACAATAAAATTTTTATTTTTAAAATTGTAAATGCTTGTTGGCAAGCTAGCCCGTTCGTGCAAAGATTTTATCAGCCAATAGTTTAATAATGCTAACCTACCTGCTTATTATCCAAACAAGATTACGAACGCAAATACTCCAGGATAACTAAGTAGGTTTAAAAACAGGTATGTATTATGAAACCTATTGAGTATTTAAAACTTCAGGCAAAAAATCTTCACAGAGATTTTAAAACCCAAACTTCGTCGTTCAATCAGGAATTGCGTCGCAACGTTTACAACTATGATCCGAAATTTTTTAAGTTCGACCTGCTTGTAAATGACTTCAACATTAACGAAGAAAAATTCACCCTAATGAATGCCCAGCATATCATTGCCAAATTATGCGGACTTGAAAAATGGACGGACTTCACAAACGCTTCGCCGGCCAAAATCGAGTTGTCAATTCTACTGTATACGAACATGGACAAGCTTGAATTGAGGGATTGGGATGAATATGTCTTGCGTATTGAAACCGAAAATGAAGTAGAGCTTGACGATGAATTTAAATTGCAAATCTTTGAAGAAGGATTTTTAGAGTGGCAGCAAGACGTTTTCTATGATGACTATCGGTTGTCCAAAGATGAGGACACAGAAATTGAGTGGGAACCACGTAACTCTGTATCAGGTACATTTGCCGAAAAAATTTCATCACTGCCTCTGGAAAAAGAGGATTGGCAAGAATTTATCGAAACAGCTAATCTTGTTTTTGAGAATGTTTTAGATAGGATTGAGCCAGAGAAACCAGTACTAGTTCGTGAACTATGGGATGCAGAAAAATACGTTTACGAAGTTTTAAAACCTGAAATGTTACCAATTGATCGGGATTATGCATTGTCTTTGATTGAAGCCTTTTTGGTTCATCACGTTATTGGATTAGCCACTGAAGCTGAAAAGTAATATTCTCGAATATCATTTTAACATAGGTACGTAATTGTCGCAGCAGTGTTGCAACAATTATAAATAACACATAATCAATATGCTAAATTTGTCGCATCACTGACGCGACAAATTCAACCATAAATGAAAAACTCGCACCAGTGTTGCGAGTTTTTATATATTGAAGAGTATCTCAATCTCGTCCCTGTATACCCCTAGTCTTAATACACCCCTATTATTGATTATTAATAGGGAGAATATGTATCAGTGCTTCACAAGTAACGCCATTTTCTTCACGCTCGAAGACCACAAATTCAACATGTAGGACTTTGTATTCAGTCCCTTCAAGCCAAAGGGTTTTATTCCTTTTAAAAGTTATGGTACTGTCTTCCCTGTTGCCCAGCAGGTTGTAAACCTGATGTGTTGTAAAAAGTGTTTCACCATTTACAAACGTTATTTTAGTCTTTAAATCTGCCATTGTTAATCGTATTTAAAGCAAAGAGCATAAGCGGAGAAGTTATATCTGGCTTAAACGGAGTTTATTATTTGGCGTTTCGCTCGTTTTGTTGGAAACGTTGTATCCGTTGCCCCGGTATGCTCTTTTTGTCGGCATCCTCCGGGAGTTGCTTTTCCGGCGGTGTATTTGTAAAATGCCCGTTGGCATCTACATAAACAATCATGCTTTCAAAGCCTTTGCCTTTATTATTGCTCGTTTTCCTGTCTTGTCGCTTTTGCGCCTTCTGTTTTTTTATCAGGGTCTTTTTCTTGTTGTTTTCTTTCTTAAAAAAAGAATCTGCCATCGTATATAAATGATTTTAAAAGTGAAATACTGTATTATTGCCTGGTGGTTTAATTTTGCTGGCTAAAGGGATTACAAAGCGGAAACCGCCAGCTTAAAGCCAATGAGTTTTTCGATGCTCCTTAGGTCAGCTTTTTCTTCATTTCCACAAAACGATACCGCTGTGCCGCTATTACCGCCACGACCTGTACGGCCAATGCGGTGTACATAGGTTTCCGGCACATCGGGCAGGTCAAAATTAATCACGTGTGGAAGCTCGTCAATATCAATACCTCGGGCTGCTATGTCGGTAGCCACAAGGACACGAAGTTGATTTACCTTAAAGCCCTGCAATGCTTTCTGCCTTGCATTTTGAGATTTGTTACCGTGTATGGCTGCTGCAAATATGCCTTCTTTTACAAGAAGCTTTACCAGCTGGTCAGCGCCACGCTTGGTGCGGGTAAATACCAGCGAACGCGAAATTCCTCTATCACTAAGAATATGCGTAAGCAATTTTTCCTTATCCCTCTTATCGACAAAATATACACTCTGGCTTACCGTTTTTGCAGCGGAAGATACCGGAGCTACACTTACGTATTCCGGGTTTTTAAGCAAGCTGTCGGCCAATTGCTGTATGGCATTAGGCATAGTAGCCGAGAAAAACAGTGTTTGCCTTTTAGCCGGTAGCTTGGTAATGATCTTTTTTACATCACGTACAAAGCCCATATCAAGCATACTGTCAGCCTCATCCAGTACAAATATTTCAAGGTGAGAAAGGTCTATGTATTGTTGTTGTAGTAAATCCAGCAACCTGCCGGGCGTGGCTATCAATATATCAACGCCGTTACGCAGTGCCTTAACCTGGTGGAATTGCGACACGCCTCCGTAAATGGCAGTATGCTTTAAACTAAGATATTGCCCGTAAGCGCTAAAGTTATCGCTTATCTGTATTGCCAGTTCACGCGTGGGCGTAAGTACAAGCGACCTGATAGCTTTTGGCTTTTTTGCCTGCCTGCCTGACAGTTGTTGTAAAATAGGGATTGCAAAGGCAGCGGTTTTACCCGTGCCGGTCTGGGCGCAGCCTATCAGGTCTTTACCTGAAAGGATTACCGGTATGGCCTGCCCTTGTATGGGAGTTGGTGTTGTGTAATTTTGTTGTCCCAAAGCTTTAAGTATGGGAGCTGAAATATTTAAATTTTCAAATGTCATGATAAAGTGTGCCGTAATGGCTTTTGTTTAAAGTAGTAGCCTAAATACCAAAGAGGTATTTAAGGCCTGAAATTCTCAGGATGGTACGATGCGGGGAATAAATCCGGGCAGCGCCCGCTCAATACCAGATGAATTTTATAAACAAAAACTGTCACTATTATAGGAATAGAAAATTCAAAAGGCAGAAAAAAACAAGAATGGCCTAAGCCATTCTTATCTGTATACATGAGTTTAGTATCTTCTGTCGTTAGACCTTGAATAGCCACCGCCTCCGCGGTTAGAACCAAAACCTGAATTTGCCGGTTTAGGGCGGGCTTCATTCACCACAATCACCTGGCTGTCCAGCCTTGAATTGTTCAGTTCTTCAATCGCTGTTTCCGCTTCTGAGGTGTTTGGCATTTCTACAAAACCAAATCCTTTTGGACGGCCACTAACCTGGTCAATGATTAATTTTACGGAAGTTACTTCTCCGTAGGCAGCGAAAGCATCGCGCACCTGACTTTCTGAGGTACCATACCCCAGGTTTGCTACATAAATGTTCATAATGTAAATTGTTTAAATTAAATAAGGCAACTGAAACGCCTGAACTGAAGAGTAAGAAAGGACAAATTTTACAAGATGGACAAATTTGCTTATCAGCGTGAGCATTGGCAGAGAACCAATATGGGTCAAAGGTAAGCTAAATATAATTAGCAACACCTGTTTATCTGGGAAATTTTAAAAATAAAAAATTGAAAATCAATAAAATAGATTTTTTTACAAAACTATATCACACTACTTTTTCACGCCGATCGGTATTTAACACGTACTGTTCCAACTTCATAAGCATACTTTTTCAGTACACGATAGTGCGAGCGCATCGCAGAAAAGAACGTCGGGCTTTCAATATAGGGTAAACCATATTCCTGTGCGGTCTGCTTTACTATTTTACCAATCTCGGCATAGTGTATATGGCAAACTTTTGGAAATAAATGGTGCTCTATCTGCCTGTTCAGCCCGCCAAGGAAGAATGCTGCTATACGGCTGTCAGAAGAAAAGTTAGCCGTAGTACGCATTTGGTGTTCTGCCCATGCTTCCTCCATTGTACCCGTGGTATTGGCATCCGGGAAATCCGTTTCTTCTACCACGTGTGCCAACTGGAACACAAGCCCCATGGTGAGCCCCTGTGCCAGGTGCAGGGCAACAAAACCAATGATAAACTGCCACCAGGTAATGTTCAGGACAAGTAATGGCAGTACGATGAACAAAAAATAATATAAGCCCTTAGAGGCAAATAGGTTAAAATATTCTTTTGCCGGGTGCTTCACCGTAACCTGTCCTATCTTCTTTTGGAATATCTTCATGAAATCCTTGCGAAAAACCCACGACAGGCTGGCTAATCCATAAAGGGGAAATGCGTACCAATGCTGGAAGCGCTGTATTTTTCTTTTGGGATCGTCTTCTTCAATACGTATCAGCCCCGGGGCAATAACAAGGTCTTCGTCGTGACCGGGGATATTGGTGAAAGTATGGTGTACGCCATTATGGGAAATATTCCAGATGTAAGGGCTGGCACCCAAAAGGTTGAATACCATGCCAAGTGCTTTGTTAACGTGTTTATTGGCCGAAAACGAACCGTGGATAGCATCGTGGCAGATATTAAAGCCTACAAAGGCACTGAACATACCTAAAAGCACGGCAAGACCAAGCATGGCTAAGGATGGCAGAACACCGGAAATAACCAGTGCATAACACCCAAAGAAACCGCCAAGAAAAATGAGGGTTTTGACCCACATCGCCATATTAGCATGTTTATGCTTTCCTGTTTCGGCAAAGTGGGCATCTACCCGTTGCCTGACTGCTGTAAAAAAAGCGGATTTGGGAGGGAATTTCAAACGTTTTGTCATGATAACGACATAGCTACAACCTTAAATTCACTATGCAATCAATGAGACAGGACGGTGAGAGGGCATTCTATAGTATTGGAGTTCCAATAATTTTTTCGGAAGTGTTCCTTTGTTGAAGTATACAAAGATAACGCTTTTTTTTACTTCTTATTGTTTGAAAAACAATTTCATTACAGGTGAATGATTGGGATTATGTTTTACATTACAGATATACAACAGGTCAGTTGCCTGTTACCTGCTTTGCTTTTTTTTCGAGAGCAACTGTAAGCTCCCCCAAAAATAGTACAGTTTAAAAGTAGAATTTTTAATAACTTTAAAACTGTAATTATGAAGACCAGTAAATTCACCCCTACGCAGATTGCCAAGATTCTAAAGGAGTTTGAATCAGGCAAAGATGTTGATACCATAAGCCGTGAGCATGGTGTTAGCAAAGCTACCTTTTATAAATGGCGCCAGCGATATGGTGGCATGGAAGCCAGCGAGCTCAAGCGTGTAAAAGCCCTTGAAGAAGAAAATGCGAAGCTCAAACGCATGTATGCCGACCTTGCCCTTGAACTGGACATGGCTAAGTATATTATCGAAAAAAAGCTTTAAAGCCTTGCCATAAAAGAGCTATAGTAACCGACCTGGTTAGTGTTTTCCACAACGGCAAAAGCAAGGCTTGCCGCCTCTTACAAACCAGCCGGAGCAGTTTGTCTTACCTGTCAGTAAAAGATGACGCCCGGCTTATTAAACGCCTTGAAGGCTTTGCAAAAGACCATCCCCGGGAAGGCTTTTGGAAATGTTATTACCGCCTGCGCAATAGCGGCACCAAAATAAACCACAAGCGCCTGCACAGGGTATATAAGCAATTAGGGCTTCCTTTACGCAGAAAGATAAAGAAACGTTTGCCTGAAAGGATTAAGGAAGCTATTGTTATCCCCGAGGGGTTTACCCACACCTGGAGCATTGATTTTATGAGCGACAGCCTTGCAGGCGGCAGGAAGTTCCGCAGCTTTAATGTAATTGATGATTACAACAGAGAGGT
>NZ_JBKJHC010000023.1:0-13851 GCF_046613565.1 Flavobacterium sp. RHBU_3
TCTGGTCTATAGCTTTCCATCTGTGTTTTATTTGGGCTAAGTGCTTAAATCTTATTGAGGTGACCTACCCGTCTTTTACTACACAATTTTTATTATAAATTTTAGTGTTTTTTTGCCTTATACTGCGTGTAAATTTTTTCTTGATTAAAATTTACTTGTTAAATATATTCTTCTTTGTTGACTAATTTTTTTTACATTTTGTAGTTTGGGTGCTGTGAATATCCTTTTTTTTCGAACTGAATATTGTTTAAACTGCTTAATATTCAGACTGTTTACCCTTCTATTAACGACTAAAAACATATAGAGTCGTCAAACGGCTAATCATTTAAAATTTAATATTATTTATAACTGGGTTTTGTTATTGTTATTTGGTTTTAGAGTCGTTTGTTTTCAGGTGTTTATGGTTTTTTTGCTTAAGTTATAATTTGAATACTGTTATTAATGTCGTTGTAATGGGCTTTCGGAAGGTTATATATACCTTAATTACATTGCTTCTTTTCATAAAATTGTAATGGGGAAAATGCTAAAGAAATTTTGCTTTGCATTTTGATTTTCTTACAAAAATTAATGAACAGGATTAAAGGGATTAAGACATGAAGGGATTACTACGATTATTTGCATTATTGGTGTTGTTTGCTACTTCTTCTATGTATGCACAGCTTTCAAATTTTAATTTGAATTTGAGTAAAACGGATGAAACATGCCAAGGTAATGGTTCGCTTACTTTTTCAGTATCTAATGTTACGACAAACGCAGTAATGTTATATAAGGTATTTAAATTGCCAAATACTACTAGTCCGCTATCTATACAATCAACTACATATTTAGGAGGGTTGTCATCGGGAACTTATAAAGTTGTGGCTATTCAGTCACTTAATAGTTCTCAAAATACCAAAGAGGCTCAGGTTACAATTCAGAAAAACGTAGTGCCATTTGCCTTTTCTGTTTCTTCTACAAATAACAGTTGTTTACAGGGGGGGAATTTAACTCTTTCAGCTACATCTGGTAATATAGCCAGTTGTGAGATTATTTCGGGCCCTGAAACCCGACAGCTTCAAACTTCAACTACATTTGCTAATCTTCAGTCGGGTGTATATAACATAAGAGCTTATGACGATTGTGGTATTGCTAAGGTAAAAACATTTAGTCTTTCATTGATTAATGCTGAACTTAATATATCTGACCCTACATTCCAGGAGAATTTTTCGGCGCCTTGTGATTCTATAACGGTTGTAAATACGATTACACCTTCGGCCGGGGTAATTAACTATCCGATTACTGTTCAGCATAGTATGGATTTAGTAGATATAAGCGGGCAAAGTATTGTAACGCAGCAAACCTTTACTACAGGAGATCCTGCTTCGCTAACTGTTACAGCTGTAGTGCCCAGGTTACAGGATCAATCTTATTCTTATGAACTTTCTGTTACAGACAATTGTAACACGATTTATATGAAGGATGATAATGTGGTGAACCCTGATCTTAAGTTGGTTTTAGCTGTTGGTGATGCCCCTTGTGCTGAGAAATTCCTGAAAATAACCGCATCTAAATTTAAAGATTCTTATACTGTTAATTTTATCAGTTATCCTGATGGCTTTGATCCTACTTTGTTTAATGTTACTCCCCAAGGGCCATTTACTACTGCTGCAGTAGATTATGGAAGTGCTACTAACCCAGTACCTTTCGGAACTTATGTAGTGCAGATTACCGATGCCTGCGGAAGAACTAAAACAGAGAGTATTCTTATTGAATTTATTAAACCATCACCATCTGTAGGCGGATATAACAACGGATGTTTTGCACTTTTTGGAGGTATAAATGCTTCTGTGCCACCACAAAAAATTGTTACAGCGTCTATTATAGCAGCACCAAGTACTTATACAGCTACTTTGCCTCAGGATGTGTCTTCATTTATAAATCCGCAAGGAACTCTAAAAGTGGTAAATCTACCATTAGGTAGCTACACCGTTGCATTTATAGATGAGTGTGGGTTTGATTATCAAAAGACCGTTACCGTTCCTGTTTACTCGGATAAAGGCCTAAATGTTGCCGCACTTCCCAGCTGTGTAGCACAGTTCGGTTCGGCAAGATTTAGGAGTGGAAACGGCGATTTAATTAATGCCCAAATAACCCAAGCTCCTGTTGCTTTTGGTCAAGTATTACCATACGATCTTACTCCTGTACTTACTGCAAATGGTGAGCTTTATATGGCTAACCTACCTGAAGGTACATATAAATTTTTAGGTACTGATGAATGTGGCGTTACTGCTGAAAAAGAATTAAATGTAGAAGGTTATATTGCTCCGGCAGTACCGTTTATTTATACTCCAAATTGCGGAACTTTTAATGTAAAAGTTACAGATGACGGTAACGGTATGGAAGGTGCTACTTACTGGCTTCAGAAATATTTTCCTGATACTAATACATGGGGGCATCCGCAGACCGGAGGTGATTATACAGAAGGTGAGGAGCCTGCTACTACAAATGCAATAAGGCTTTATAATAACTCACAAAAGTCTAACCTTAGCTATTCCGGTAAATTCAGGATAATTAAGAAGTTTGAAACTTTTAGCGAAGGTACTTCTCAGAATACTAAATGTGTAAGTGTGATGGGGGAGTTTGAATATAACGATGTGCTTTCTGTTAGTGTTGCTTATACAATGGCTTGTACCGGTGCTCCGAGGGATGTAGTTATAGAGTATACCGGTAATCCTACGTCTTTTAAAATCATTAAAAAGAATGGCGCTGCGTTTAATTTTAACAACGGTTCCAGCAACGTGTTCCATGATCTTGAACCGGCAGAATATGTGTTCCAGATACAAGACGATTGTGGAAACATAATTACTCAATGGTTTAATTCTGTTGATATGCCTTCTATAAGTGCTGCACAACAACCTACAGATATGGTAGAATGCGGACAGCCTGGCGGAGGTACTACAGGCCAAAACTTTAACCTACCTTCTAAAGATGCTGAAATATTGGGACCATTATACAGTTCTCTATATACCATAACCTATTACCTGACTGAAATAGAAGCAGAAGCTGCTGAGAATCCGCTTCCTGCTGATTATGCTAACATTCAAAATGGGCAGCAAATATGGGCAAGGCTTCAGCATAATGAAATAGATATTTGCCATGCACTTACATCATTTAAACTGTATGTGGGCGAAGTACAAACCGTGGCAATACAAACACTGGGTACTATTTGTAACGAAGGTTCTGTAACACTTACAGCCGATGGAGGTTTTGACGATTATGTATGGAGCAATGGAGCCAGCGGACAAACCATTACAGTAACAGAACCCGGAAACTATACCGTAGAAGCCCGTAAAAATTATGGTAACAGCTACTGCTCTGCATTTGTTTCTTCTGAAATTATTGAATCTACTACGGCTAAAATTACCGATTTAGAGATTGCAGACTGGACAGACGACCATAATGCTATTGTGGTTCACGTAGAGGGTATAGGGAACTATGAATATTCTATAGACGGCATTAATTACCAGACAGATAATACATTTACAAACCTGGAAACAGGAGTATATAAAGTATATGTAAAAGATATTAACGGTTGTGGTGTAGCATCACAAGACGTAGCTTTGTTAAACTATCCGAAGTTTTTTACTCCTAACGGAGATGGTGCAAACGAAAAATGGCACGTTAAATATTCATTTAAAGAGCCTGATTTTGGGGTAACTATCTTTGATAGGTACGGTAAGCTTATCACCACGATAAATGCATCCAGCGCAGGCTGGGACGGTACTCTAAATGGCATCCAACTCCCTAGTACAGATTACTGGTTTGTGGCAAAAAGAGAAGACGGACGTGAACTCCGGGGACACTTCTCACTGATAAGATAATTTCGGTACGGTTTGATTGTAAAAAAAGCCTTCTGTTCAGAGCAGAAGGCTTTTCATTTTTACGTGTTTATCTCTAGGTCTCTTATATAATCTTCATATTCATAAAAGAAACGCTCAAAAGCATCCATGCTTATATTAAAGAAGCGGAACGTAGCAGCCCAGCTGGCCATGTTATACAGGCTAATGCCGTTTAACTCTACCCAAATGCGGCTTATTACTTTTCCGTTTTCCAGGTAAAAGTTGCGTTCTAATACTGCTTCGGGTAAAAAATCTTCGTGAAGTATGGTTTTTAGCGACTCTATTTTTTCATAATAAATAGTCCTTTTATCCTCTTCCTTGGGTTCTATATCCAGCATTACCTGCGCCTTTTTATTATCTACATAAAATTTAAACGACACATCTTTTATGCGGGTGTTGTATAACAGCCACTTACGGGGATAAGCTTCCGAAAAGGCCGTCCAAAACTCCTTTTTCATCTTCTGGGCTTCGGCTTTACTAAACATAGCGGTATATTTTTTTGTATCTTTAAGCAATAGTTACTGCAAAAAGAATGCTTTTTTCTGAGTTTACCAATTATCTTCCAAAAATAGTAGCCCAGCAGCTTCCTGCTATAAATGCACATGTTATTATGGCGCCGGCAGAACGCAGGCCTACCTTAGAGCCTGATTATTACCAAAAATACAATCCGAGACAATCGGCAGTAATGATGCTTTTTTATCCCCGAAACGGGCAGGCTACCTTGGTGCTTACAAAAAGGCACAGCTATGCAGGGGTACATTCGGCACAAATTTCTTTTCCGGGAGGAAAGGCTGAACTTACCGATAAAGACCTGGCTTATACAGCGCTGCGGGAAACTGAGGAAGAGGTAGGTATACCTATGGGAGATATTCATGTAGTAATGCCTTTTACTAATATTTATATACCACCCAGTAATTTTTTAGTGTCGCCGTTTTTAGGAGTACTTAATGATGAACCGGGATTTATCCCTTCTCCTGCCGAAGTGGCTAAAATAATAGAGCTTCCGCTGAGTACCTTGCTTGATGATGCTACTATAGTGAATGTTCCCATTCAAACATCGTATGCTGTTGAAACCAGCGTACCGGCGTTTAATGTAGAAGGTAATATAGTATGGGGTGCCACGGCCATGATACTGAGCGAGCTCAAAGAAACAATAAAAAGCGCATTGAAATAATTTCAATTTTGTAAATTTGCCTCTATTTTGTAAACAAATATGGGTTTATTTAAAAGAAATCCGTTCGGGCATATATTATTCTTAAAACGGTGGATGATTTTTGTATTTGGGGTACTTACCCATCGCCGTTACCGTGGCTTTAACCGTCTGCAAATAGACGGTTCTGAAATATTACGCGACCTGCCCGATACAAACGTCCTTTTTATATCAAATCACCAAACGTATTTTGCCGATGTGGTGGCCATGTTCCATGTGTTTAACGCCAGCCTTAAAGGCCGTGAAGATAACATAAATAACGTATGCTACCTGTGGAAACCTAAGCTGAATATATACTATGTAGCCGCTAAGGAAACCATGAAATCTGGGCTTTTGCCGCGTGTACTTTCGTATGCCGGAGCCATATCAGTAGAGCGTACCTGGCGTGCCGGAGGTAAAGATGTAGACGTAAAACGCGATGTAAACCCTAACGATACTGAAAACATAAGGATAGCGCTTAACGATGGTTGGGTTATTACTTTCCCGCAGGGAACAACTAAGCCGTTTAAGCCCATTCGTAAGGGTACGGCGCATATTATAAAGCAGCACAAGCCTATAGTGGTGCCTATTGTTATAGATGGTTTCCGCCGCTCTTTTGACAAAAAGGGACTGAGGCTGAAAAAGAAAGGTATCTTTCAGTCGTTTGTAATTAAAGAACCGTTGCAAATAGACTACGACAACGAAACCATAGAACAAATAGTAGAGAAAATAGAATACGCTATAGAGCAGCACCCAAGCTTCCTTAAAGTAATACCGCTGGAAGTACTGGAAGCTAACGAAGAACTGAACAAGCAGCGTAGCTGGGATGCATATTAAAAATAAAAAAGTCTGTCTGAAAAATTTCAAACAGACTTTTTTATTTTAACCTCGGGGGGGGCTTTATTTAACGGCTTCTACTTTATAGCCTTTTTTGCGTAGTAACAGTATTACGCCGTTTTCACCGCCCAGGTGTGCTGCGCCTACCGCAAAAAGGGTAGGGGTGGCTTTAGCGGCTTCTTCTATTTTAGGAATCCAGCTTTGGTTACGTTCAGTAAGCAGTACATCGGCGTGGTTGCCATACATTTTACTGTCTTCATTATCCATATAGTCTGCTATGGCTTTCAGGTTTTGGCTTTTGTATATGGCGTCCAGCTTTTTGTTTTCTTCCTTTTGCTTGTCCAGTCCCTCTTTAGCCATATCTACCAGCTCTTTCATTTGCTCTTCATAAGGGATAGCATCAAAAATAGCCATTTGCTTTTCTACTGTTTCCAGCCCAAAAATCTGCTCGTTCTGCTCTTTTGTAGCCTTCATGAGTTCCATTTCTATAGACTCCACCGGGCATTCCATCATTTTTGGTGCTATCATCATAGCTATAAGTCCGGGTTTAAAACTGTCCAGTAAGGTGGCCGGCATACCCAGGTTTGTATTAAGGAAATCACTAACCAGTTTAAAGTCATCAGTGCTAACCATTTTACTCATCTTCTGGCCGTTTTTCATCATTATGCCGTCCATCATTTTGGCTTGTAATCCTGGGTCGTCCATGTTTATTTCCAGGTACAGCTGTTTTGTGGCTTTTAGTGCCGACAAAACCCTGGGGTCCAGAGAAGCATCGCAGGTAATGTGTATGGTGCCAAACAGGTACGATGGTTCCTTTAGGCCATTGCCCGATATTTTCCATACAAGCGAGTTGTCCAGCTTTTGGCTGTAGCCAATGAATGAAAGTAACCCAAGTATCAGTGCAAATAACATTCTCATAGCCCTGTCATTTTTTTAAGTTCACGATAGTTCTTATTCAGTTTTTTCAGTAGCCTGCCGTAAAGTAGATAATAAACCAGCGCTATAAAACCGATAACCAATAACAATGTAATTACGGTAACTATAACAAGAACTTTGCCGTCAATGGTTTCATCTATATTCTGGTTACTAAAAAGTAGTGCACCGCAAAAACTTGCCGTAGATATCATACCTATGTTATAAATAACGTAGGCTGTAACAATACGCCTTACCCTTATGATGTTTTTTATAAGGCCCTTAACCGGCTTTTCGGCCGATATTTTCCGGTAGTTCATGTAAAACAATACAATAAAGGTAATTACAACTACGTAGTTAATTTCTTCCAGTACATAAATAAAGCGGGGCAGATTCTTAAAATCGGCAATGTCAAAAGCAGAGTTTGTAAGCGACACAAGCCCCCAAAATGCAAACTCCAGTATGCTGATGATAAGTATCCACTTTACAATAGAAGACGAGCGCTTGTGCAGCATGGCGTATATATCGCCTTCAGAAACCTTAGGGTAGGCTTCCTCGTTTTTCTGCCAGTGGCTTTTTAGTTTATCCAGTTCGTCCATATTCTTTTTTAGGGGTTTAATAGTTTTTTAAGTTTGCCTTTAATCCTGTTCATCTTCACACGTGCATTCACTTCGCTTATGCCAAGTGTTTCGGCTATCTCTGTATAATCTTTATCTTCCAGGTACATAAAAACCAGCGCTTTTTCTATATCGTTAAGCTGGTGTACTGCCTGATAAAGTTGTTTTATATGTTCTTCTTCCTCGTAGTTATATTCTTCCTGGTTTACCTTGTGTAGTGTAGAATCAAACTCTATAGTGTTTATGGTACGCCCTTTTTTCCGGTATAGGGTAATGGCAGTATTAAGGGCTACACGGTATGCCCATGTGGTAAACTTGGCATCGCCCCTAAACTGTGGGTAGGCTTTCCAGAGCTGTATGGTTATCTCCTGGAAAAGGTCTTTGTGGGCATCCTCATCATTGGTATAGAGTCTGCACACTTTGTGTATCAGGTTCTGGTTTTCCTGGAGCTGTTTTACAAATTCCTTTTCTGCGGTTGCACTCATGCCGTATAGGTATGCTTAACGGTTAAAATGTTACAGTAGTTGTTACAATTCTTTATCCTTGTAGTAATTAATAAGCAGGCCGGTAAACTTGCTGTAGGTTTCCATACCGTCTTTTTGCTCGTTAGCTTTCAGGTAGTTGTCATAAATATATTCGGAAATATCTTCTATAAACGATTCGTATTTTTTATTAAAATCTTTACTCTCCTTAAAGTTTTTCCGGATGCCTTTATTTATCCCTTTGGCTATGCTTTTGGCCTTGGCCTCGTCAAATTTGGCAATATTACCCAAACAGTAGCGCAGCGCAAAAGTGTAGCCCGAATACTTAAAATAAACATCGTTACTATAAGTGCTGGCCATAAACCCGATGAAGTTGGCCTCACTTTCATTGGCATAACCTATCTGGTGGCTCATCTCGTGGCAGGTGGTGGTAGGAAAGTTGTACAGCGGAATTTTAATATTCACCTGGGCTTCATTGGTAAAAGGGTTCAGGTAGCCGCCAAACCCCATGTATGATTGCGGTACACTCATTAACGACGATTTAATACTTTGGTGATCATACGTAAAATACGGAAACGTCTTTGCAAGCTGAGCATATGCCTGCGGAGAACGGTCGTATATTTCGTTTATGGCGTAGGGTATTACTACTTTTACGGTATCGCTATGGGTTATTTGTAGGTGTAGGGCGTTGGTCTTTTTAATAAGCCTTTGCGTAAAATCTATCAGTTGCTCCTGGGTATATTCTTTTTCAATGCCCATTTTTTCGTGTAGGGGCATGCGCCTGTAATTTAATGCCCAAATTAGCGTAAAGGCAAAATACACCACAGACAGGCATGCAGCAACTTTAAGCAGATTAGCCTTGTATTGTTTTCGCCACGTTTTACGGGTTTTCCAAAACCAGCGAAGGGCAAGGATTAGTAGTATGGCATACATAATGTCTCCTACGGAAAAACCAATCCACCCCAGGAGGATACGCTCAAAACTGCTGATGTACGGAAAAATGCCATTGCTGTAATACTTTTCTACAAATTCAGGAAAGAATGAAAGTATGTTTACAATAACAATTTGTACCGGAAATAATATAGCAAGCAGTTTTGTGCGGTTCATGGATTTTGAAAAATGGTTGAGTAAATATAAACAGTATTTTTATTTAAGGCTAATGAACGGAAGTTTTTAACCCCTACCTTTGCAAAGCATTGAACAATTGAACAACAAACAACGAACAATATTATGAGCAACGAAATACGCAACCTGGAGCCAAAAGCGCTTTGGAATAAGTTTGCCGACCTAAATGCGGTACCCCGCCCATCTAAAAAAGAGGAGCGCGTTATAGCCTTTATAAAAGACTTTGGAAATGGTCTTGGATTGGAAACTATTGAGGATGAAGTGGGCAACGTAATTATTAAAAAGCCTGCCACCCCGGGTATGGAAAACCGCAAGGTCATAGTAATGCAGAGCCACCTGGATATGGTACACCAAAAAAATGCCGATACGGTTTTTGATTTTGATACCCAGGGTATAGAAATGTATGTAGATGGTGACTGGGTACGTGCCAAAGGTACCACCCTGGGAGCCGATAACGGACTTGGCGTGGCTACCATAATGGCTGTGCTGGAAAGTACTGATATTCCACACCCGGCTATTGAGGCACTGTTTACCATAGATGAGGAAACCGGCATGACGGGAGCCCTTGGCCTTAAAGGCGGATTGCTAAAAGGTGAAATACTGTTGAACCTTGATACCGAGGAAGACGATGAAATAGACATCGGCTGTGCCGGTGGGGTAGACGTTACTGCCGAACGCGGTTATGAAGCAGAGGAAGTACCTGAAAATTCATTAGGGTATAACATTACCGTAAAAGGATTAAACGGCGGCCACAGCGGTATGGATATAGATAAAGGGCTGGGTAATGCCAATAAAATAATGAACCGCCTGCTGTTTGACGGTTTTGAAAACTGGGGGCTACAGATTTCTGAAATAAACGGCGGCAGCCTGCGCAATGCTATTCCGCGTGAGAGCTTTGCTAAAGTAATTGTAAGCGATATTTTTGACGGAGCTTTCCAGCTGGATATGCAGGAAATCATTGCCGATATAAAAGCCGAATTTAAAACCACCGAGCCTAACCTGCAAATTGTTGTAGAAAAGGCTGAGGAACTGCCTGCCTCGGTTATGGACCTTGGTGTGCAGGAAGGCCTGTTGCGTGCTGTTTATGCTGCGCACAACGGCGTATACCGCATGAGCGCCGATATGGAAAACCTGGTAGAAACCAGTAACAACATAGCCCGCGTGATTGTAAAAGACGGTAGCGTATATGTGGGCTGCCTTACTCGTTCGTCTGTGGAGACAAGTAAGTTCGACCTGGCAAATGCCCTACGCAGTGCGTTTGAACTTACCGGTTGTGAGGTTACCTTCGGTGGTTCGTACCCGGGTTGGACACCAAATGTAAACTCGCCTATACTGGAAGTGCTTAAAGATATTTATACCAAACAAAACGGTACAGAACCGCATGTAGTGGCCTGCCATGCCGGGCTTGAATGTGGTATATTAGGGACTAATTACCCTGATATGGACATGATTTCGTTTGGTCCTACAATTAAAGGTGCACACAGCCCCGATGAGCGTGCCAGCATTTCATCGGCACAGAAGTACTGGAAGTTTGTACTGGAAATTTTAAGTAATATCCCGGTTAAAGGGTAACTTTAGTGTTAAGATAATACCTATAAAAACTTTTAGGTTTCTAATAAAATAAGAGAATGTCCCTGTCATTACGCAGGGGCATTTTTTATACCCATACTCCGGTTTCCACAATTCAAATAAAAATTTTAGATTGCGGTATCCAAACAAAAACCAGAATCATGAACGTAATCATCATCGAAGACGAAAAACCCGCAGCGCGCCTGCTGCAGCGCAAGCTCCAGAAATTTGGTATGGAAGCCACTACCATGCTGCACTCGGTAGAGGAGTCGCTGGAGTGGTTCGGTAACAATCCGCAACCCGACCTGATTTTCCTGGATATACAGCTTAGCGACGGGCTTTCGTTTGAGATATTTGAGGCCATGCCCATAACCAGTGCGGTGATATTTACCACGGCGTATGATGAGTATGCCCTGCGTGCCTTTAAGCTGAACAGTATAGACTACCTGCTGAAACCCATAGACGAAGACGACCTGGAATCGGCTGTAAATAAGTACAAGGAGCGCCTGCCGAAACAGGAGCCTGTATCACTGGATTTTGACCAGATAAAGCGTATGCTGGCCGGCGGTACAGCCGAAAAGGTGTATAAAAAACGCTTTACCATAAAAATGGGGCAACACCTTAAGATGATTAATGTGGAAGATATAGAGTGCTTCTACAGCGAAAACAAAGGTACTTATGCCCATACTACAGACGGACGTGATTACCTGCTGGAAAATACCCTGGAACAACTGGAAACAGAACTCGACCCGAAGCAATTTTATCGCATAAGCCGTAAGTTCATTGTATCAGTTAGTGCGATAAAAGATATACTGGTGTATACTAACAGCCGCCTTAAAGTAGTACTCCCCACGTATAAAGATGATGAGGTAATTGTTAGCCGTGAAAGGGTTAATGATTTTAAGGAATGGCTGGGTTAATTCTCTTGTAGTTATTTATTAGTTCTTTTAATACTGTTGTGAATTAATTGTTTGCAATAGAGTACTTATTAAAATACCCCTATTGGGGTATATGATTAAAACGTTTTCTTACAAACTTTGTACAGTAAATACTTACGAAAAAAAATAAGTATTTCTTTAATGATATAGCGCATTTTCTTTAGTGCTAATCATTACCGGGCAAAGTATAATCAATTTAATCAATAATTAATTTAAAGTATGAAAAGAACATTATTTTTACTTTTTATGTTTCTGAGTTTGGGGTCCTGGCAGGGATTTTCACAAACAATCGTTCAGAAATATACGGTGCATGGCACGGCTACCGGGGCTCAATATCTTAGTAACGGGCTTGAGGTAACGGCTACAAACTTTACTACATGCCAAACCGCTGCCACAATAAACATTAGTGTGTTAAGCTACAACGGAGTGTGGAGTAACGGAAACTATCAGTATTTTGTTAATGGTACGCAGATAGGCACAGGTTCTGGTACTAATACTGTTGATATAAGTGCTTATCTTCCTATTACCTCAGTAAAGGTTAAGAAAACCAATTACTCAGGCTGGGGACAGGTAGATTATACGGTAAACATAACTTCGCAGGTATCGTCAATTCCGCCGTCGGGACCATCTGTTACAAATGTAACCTATATGCAGGGGACAACAGCGGTACCTTTAGTAGCTACCATGAATAATGGGTGTACTAACCTGAAGTGGTATACGTCTAGTATAGGTGAAAATTATACGGCAACGGCTCCTACGCCTTCTACGGCTGCTGTGGGCACGTTTACCTATTATGTATCACAGGCGTATGCAAACGGATGTGAGAGTGAAAGAATGCCGCTGGTAGTAAACATTATCAATAACGCCACACCAGCTAACAACATCAATTTTGACGGCGTTGATGATGTAATAACGCTGAACAACCCGGTAACGTCGGATTTTACGATAGAATACTGGATGAAAACTACGCAATCCGGGATTAATAATAATAACTGGTTTGAATCAACGGGAATCATTGACGGTGAAGTTTTTGGTGCCCAGGACGATTATGGTATTGCTCTTACAGGGTCTAAAATAAATTTTGGAATAGACGATGTAAGCCTGCTTTCTACATCTGATGTTAATACCGGTAACTGGGTACATGTAGCTGCATCATGGAAGCAGAGTACGGGCATTATGAAGCTTTATATAAACGGAGTTTTAGAAGGAACGGCTACTGGAGGTACCAATTCCAGGGCCGTAACAAATATACGTTTCGGATGGGCGTTATATGAAGCTTTAGGATATTATCAGGGAAATCTTGACGAAATCCGTTTTTGGAATAAAGTACTTACACAACAGGAGATTGTAAATAAAATGAACTGTGAACTACATGGTAACGAAACCGGTTTGGTAGGCTACTATAAGTTTAACCAGGGATATGATCTAGTTAATAATACAAGTGTAACTTCTGCAATTGATTCAAGCTCATCACTGAACAACGGAACCCTTAGCGGTTTTGCACTGGTTGGAGCTACTTCTAACTGGACCTCGGGTTCTGTGGTTACTACCGGAGTTACTGTTCCGGCTGTTCCTACAGCAGTTGCTCAGAGTTTTTGTTCAGGCGCTACGGTGGCTTCGTTAGTGGCAACAGGAGGTGGCGGGACTTTAAAATGGTATGCTTCGGCTACATCAACTACTGCGCTGTCATCTTCGCAGGTATTGTCTACAGGATCATATTTTGTTTCTGAAACCAATACAAATGGTTGCGAAAGCGACAGGCTGGAAGTAAGTGTAAGTGTTTCTACATTGCAGGCTGCAATTTCAAGTCAGGTTAACGTTGCCTGTAATGGCGGTGCTACCGGATCTGCCACTGTAACTGCTACGGGCGGTACCACAGGCTATACTTACCTTTGGAGTAATGGTGCTACTTCAGCTACCATAACCGGTCTTGCGGCCGGCGCATATACTGTAACGGTGACTGATGCTAATTTATGTACGGCCACAGCTACGGTAACCATTACGCAGCCTACTGCTTTATCGGCTTCAATTTCTTCTCAAACCAACATACTTTGTAATGGTGGTACAACAGGTTCTGCTACTGTAACTGCTACAGGCGGTACTACAGGCTATACTTACCTTTGGAGCAACGGTGCTACTACAGCTACAGTAACCGGTCTTGCGGCTGGTACTTATAACGTAACAGTAACCGATGCTAACGGTTGTACAGCAACTGCTTCTGCTGTATTAACCCAGCCTACAGCGCTTGCTGCCACTACAACGCAAACAAACATAATATGTAATGGCGGAGCTACAGGAGCTGCA
>NZ_JBKJHC010000024.1:0-10122 GCF_046613565.1 Flavobacterium sp. RHBU_3
TATCAAAAGGTAAGTGACTGATATAACACACTTTGAAGGTGAAAGTTTTTTAAGGTTTTTAGCGTTCGGCTTGGAAAACCTTAAAAAACAAACGCCTTCTACTCTTTTATATATATAATGACACCGAGAAATAAAGGGAATACATGATAATTTTATATTATTTCCATCCATAATAATGCAATTGAGGGGTTAGCTTGTAGTAAATATGGTAAAATATCTACCATACAATAGTTCTTTAGCTGACAGACTATACAAAATAAGATATAATAAAGAAGCCCCGATGTTCATCACACCGGGGCTCTTTTTTTTACCTAAACAACTTCATAATTTACGCAGCAAGCGCCTGCTTCAGCACCGTAATGGCTTCAGCAGCGTTACTAAGCTGCGCGTACTTTAAGGCGGTGTATCCTTTACCGTCTGTTTCTTTTACCCTGGCGCCGGCTTCCAGCAACAGTTTAATAATGTCTACCTGGTTGTAACGGGCAGCAAGCATTAGTGGCGTAAGCCCGCTGCTTTGCTCATTAACATCGGCACCGTACTCAATAAATTTTTTCACAGTCTCTACATCGCCCTTTACAATGGCTACAGCAAGCGGAGTATTTGTGCCATACTCCCCACGAAGCTCTTTTACTGATTTGTTGTTAGTGATTGTAGCTGCAGTAGCTGCATTAAAAGACAGTGCAAGTGCAAGACCTGCGAAAACGATCGCTTTTTTCATGATGATTGAATTTTGATGATTGATATTTTATTTCTTAACGGTTGATTAGGCCGTTTGAAGTAATAGACGCAAGCAGGTACGCAAACGTTACGGTAAAAATTAATTTTAACAAAATTTTAACACTTTTATGAAGTTACAAAATTTGAGAAACAGACATATTTATAAAACATAAAAACGACAAAACCTTAGCAAACAAAGACTTTAGAGGAATGATTGCGACAGGATTCGAACCTGTGACCGCCTGCTTAGAAGGCAGGTGCACTATCCAACTGAGCCACGCACCCAAAACAAAAAAGCTCCGGCGTTAACCGAAGCTTTAAAGTGATCGCGACAGGATTCGAACCTGTGACCGCCTGCTTAGAAGGCAGGTGCTCTATCCAGCTGAGCTACGCGACCCTTACCATTTAAGGCAAATATTTTTTATCATGTTACTGATAATTCTTTTACAATGCGTTACCCAGTTTACTACTGTTTCAAGCCTTTCGGGAACGGGTGCAAATGTAGTTGTTTTTAGCATAAAATGAAATAATAAAACAGAAATATTTAAACCTAATAAAATAAGTGGTTAAAAGTGCCCTTTTACAGTAAATACTATTCTTATAACTCCCTACAAATTAAGGCCTTTATTAATATTAACTTTTCGGGTAAAAAAAAGCGCAGTAGGATTTTACCCCTACTGCACCCTTATTTATGTTCTGATTACTTGTATTTAATGTTTATACTTACAATGTCTGATGTAAGATTTGTTGTTCGGCTGTAGTGGCCGTACCTTATTTCGAGAGCACTGAAGTGTTTTATACCAAACACCCCTTTGGGTGGTGCCAGCCTTACTCCCATTCCTATGAAACTACTGTTAAACTTAGAGAGGTCGTAGTTACTGGTAAAAAACTCATCGGCACCTGTATGCTCCATATAAGACTTAAAGTACTTAACCGCACTCTGTGTATAATACCTGTAAAAAGGGCTTACTGAAAAGAATGGCGTTATCTTAACCGGTATTTCCAGGTCAGCGGTGTGCGAGGTTAGCTTCCAGTCATCAGTATAATAGCGGTAGTATGCCCTGATGATGATGTTATCGCCCAAAAAGTAACTTCCCCTTACTGCAAGCGGTATTTTCAGCCTGTTATCGGGTAAATATTCCTGGTGTACGGTACCGTCTGTAAAGTATACCCTGTGAAACGGAAGCGCCAGGTAACCTTGCTGCGACACTATATCGGCCTGGAACAAAATCTGGAAATTTTGGTTCACAATCTGCGAGTAGCTTAAAGAACCTGCAAAAGTATTTCGGCTCTCTGAATTTCCGTTTCCTAATGTAGATCTAAGCTCTATGGGGTTTATCATTTTCACCTGGTCCAGGTACGCCTGAAACTTAGCGGTAAACTCACCGTTTCGGTCTTTTGTTTTCTTTGAGAAGCTTACATTACCGCCAAAAGACTGGTAGTCAAACTCGGTAGAAGAAGACAAACCTCCACTAAACGTATTACCCGTTTGATCATTTTCTACACTGTAGCTCAACGATGGGTAAATCCTTATATCTGAAGATGAAGCCGAAGAATTTGCACTCAGGTCTATCATATCAGAAGATGCAGAGGTATAATGGTCTACACCTACTTCTACATCAAGAGTATGTTTCTTTCCTGTTGATCCTATTTTTACAAACTTAACATCAATACTGTTAGATATATCGGTAAGTTTTTCTGTACCTACCCCTCCCGTAACAGCCGAGTTGTTTCCATCCTGCCTATAGTAACTGGATACAAGGTTAATTTCATCAAGCTGCAATTTCTGCGGCTTATAGGCTGTAGAATCGGCCGGAGTAGTGTCCTGGGCAGCTGCGCGCAATAGCCCCATAAGGGCAAACCCCGTAATAAATATACGCTTCATAATACTTTGTCCTGATTATTTGGTTAGTTACAGCCACAGCCTCCGCCGCTCTTTCCTGCATTAGCGCCAGATGAGCCTTCACGGTAGGTTTGAAAACTCAACTCGGTCTTTTCTACTTTTCGGTTATTAAGTGCCATTTCCGAATCGTTTATTTTATTTTTCTGGTATTCTTTTACCGAGGTACAGGAAGGTAATGCAATACCTACCAGCACAGCGCAGCACAGAAAATGAAAACGCTTCATGTTGTTTTAGTTTAGGTTAATATTTTTTGATGTGTAAATTTTATTGTTATCGTCTATAATTATACAATACAAATCAGGGATCTGGTCTATAAGATACAGTCCTGCTTTAATTCCCATTACTGCTATGGGAGTAGCCATAGCGTCCGAAAACTCGGCATTACTGCTTATAATGGTAACACTTTTTATGCCCGAGATGGGTAATCCCGTTTTTGGATCGATGGTATGCGAATACTTCTTCCCTCCTATCATTACATACTTTTCATAATTACCGGAGGTAGCCACCGCCTTGCCTGATATGTCCATATAAGAAAACACGTCCTGAGGCCTGTCCGGGTTAGAAATCCCTATGCGCCACGGCCTGCCATCAGGCTGTTTGCCCCAGGCTGTAAGGTCGCCACTGGCATTAATGATGCCACTGGTTACTCCCATATCCACTAAGAGCGACTTAGCCATTTCGGCAGCATAGCCTTTACCTATACCGCCAAAACCTATACGCATGCCTTTCTCTTTTAAAAACACCGAAGTATCTTCCGGGTTAAGCACTACGTTATTGTAGTTTATAAGGTGTACCCTTTTTAAAGCCTCTTCAGCCGAAGGCAGCTGCTTCATATTCTTGTCAAAATTCCACAGGCTTTTATCAATACTGCCATAAGTAATATCAAATGCACCCTGGGTAATTTTTGAAATGGACTTACTCCGCTCTATAAGGCCGTATACCTCTTTGTCTACAACCACGGGCTGTATCCCTGCATTATCATTAATGCGACTGGTTTGGCTTTCATCGTTAAAGGTAGTCAGCAGCTTCTCTATCCTTCTTATTTCCCCTACAGCAGCCTCTATGTAGTTTTGTGCCGAACTGTTATCTTCAGCAACTACGGTAATGGTAAAATTATTCCCCATAAGCTTTAGGGACTGCGAAAAGGGCTTCATACTGCCTATTTATGAGCGTTACAAATTGTTTGTATTTCCTGTGTCCATTCTTCAACAGAAACCTCCGGTTTGCCCGTCCAGGTTTTTAGCACCTTCCCATCGGCATCAAGCAATAGCGTAAAAGGGAACTGCCCGGTTTTATTGTACTTTTCGGCAAGCGCCTCATTTCGTTTTACCTGATCGGCAGGGAGCTGGTTTTTTTTCTTGCGCGGAAAATCAGCGTTTACAAGCACAAGGTTGCTTTTGGCCATATCCTGAAAAGTATCACTATCTATATAGTCTTTTCTTAGCATGATACACGGCCCGCACCAATCTGATCCCGAAAAGTTAAGCAGTATCAGTTCATGCTTTTCTTTGGCTATCTTTTTTGCATTTTCAAAATCCGGTTCCCACTGTGTAGGAATAACGAATAATAGTAAGATGGTTAAAAATTTCATATGCTTTGTCTTTGTACATTAATAATAACGTAAGTTGCGTTTTACAAGTATAGTTGATGGCACTTTTTGATAACAGTACAAAGATTAAGTAGTTTGAACACCAAACAAGTATCCCACAAGCGCCGAGGCACACATGGCTACAGTACCCCATAAGCAAATGCGCAGTATGGATTTTATCTTGTTAGAGCCCCCAGCTCCGGCGGCGAGTGCACCCGAAACTGCAAGAAACACTATGGCAAAACCGTACTGAAATACCTCCATATACTTGATGGGAGCAAATATTGCTACAAGAAGTGGCAATATCCCCCCTACTATAAACGCACAGGCAGATGCTACCGCAGCCTGAAAGGGCTTGGCCTGCATAATGTCGTTTATACCCAGTTCATCGCGGGCATGGGCTTCCAGTGCATTATGTGCTGTAAGTTGCACCGCTACCTTATGGGCTAGCTCCGGTGTAAGACCACGATTGATGTAAATGTTAGTAAGCTCGGCCAACTCGGCTTCAGGCATTTCTTCAAGTTCCTTTTTCTCCCTTTCAAGGTCGGAAGTTTCAATATCGCTTTGCGAACTCACCGAAACATACTCTCCCGCTGCCATAGAAAGCGCGCCTGCTACAACGCCCGCCAAGGCCGCAAGTACTATAGGATTACGGGAATCGCTGGCAGCAGCAATACCTATAGCCAAACTGGTAGTGGAAAGAATACCATCGTTTGCCCCTAAAACAGCCGCTCTTAGCCAACCGCTGCGATTAATAAAATGGATTTCGGTTTGCTGGTTCATACTAAGCCTATAATTATATAGTAAAGTTACGGGATATTTAAACACAAAGGCTACGGTATGGGAGTAACTTACAGGTAACATGTGCTTTTTTACCTGAAAAAAAACACAAAAAATCAAGTTTTCAATAGTTTATAAAAAACAAAGCTCTTATTTCTCTTACAATTTATACTTATTCCAGCTAAAGATTAATCTTATAGGATAACTACTTCACTTATTTGCAAACTTCTTATGTAGATGGACAATTCACCTTTACAATTGATGGGGTTATTTATAGAGTTTGTTTTGGCGAACCTTAAAGCTTGTTTTTAGATTTTGGTTTTGGTTTATTAAGTATAAGATGATGTACCCTAAAAAAACATCTTTTTATTGTTATATTCCTCGTAGAGTCTCGTTTAAAGAGACTCTACGAGGAATATATCTGTTTTTCACATAGGGATAGTTCCACTTGAGGAAATGCTTCCAAATTTTGCATTAGGATTATCTGCAATACCCCAGATATAAATATCTACAGCATCTGAGTTTAGATTGTCAATTTGAAAAAAAACGTTAGTTGCACTATCAATCATTAATTGAGTAGGATATATTTTTGTACGAAAGCCCATATTTTGAAACCCTACACTTAATAAATTTCCCCCTGTAACTGGAAAATTGCCATAAAAACTTGTATTAGCTTTAATAGTAACTTTTGTTGAGGTAATAACTGTATTTGCCTCAGTAACTATATTTGCCATAGTAACTGTATTTGCCTTAATAATTGCTTCGGTATAATCAGTAATGGTGTAATTTTTTAAAGAAAGGAAAAAACCAAAGTACCACAAAAAACCGCCCCCCAAAGTAAGAGATTTTGAAATAGCATCATGATGCCAATTAGTAAATAGAGTTAGAGCTTCCTGTGGAGTGTATTGGCCTGTGTCTGTACTAGAGTTTATAGGCTCAATACCCGGTACGATAGGAATATTAGGGAACTGTTCAGCCCATTCTACAGGATTGTTACCATACCCACCAACATAACATTGCAGGTTAAGCCATTCTACGTTTCCACTTTTAGAAGAAACATATTGACACCACTGTTTCCATTCATCCATTAGATTATATGGCGCAGCAGTTAACTTTAGCCCGGCAGCAATAGCAGCAAGTGTTACTGTTTCGACATCTGGAGAAGTTGGTTTTAAACCTCCGGGTTGTCCCCAGTATTCACAATCCATGTCTATACCGCTTATTTTATTATGTTTAAGCCAATTCATTACGCTTTCTAAACCATTTGGTGTCATATTTGCTAAAGCAGATATAGCTGAGTTGCTAAGAGAAAAATAGATATTAGTAATATTTTTTGACGATGCAAACTCAATCAATGTTGACGCCCAAGTAGAGTCACCTACATAGCTTCCCTGAGCGTTAAACATTTCGTATGGAGAGTCATTATAGACAATCCCCCCATTATATCCGTTAGGGCCAGATAGAATTAATGTATTGATGTTAGTTTGTGAATAATCTGTTTCATATTTTTTTACATTTGAAGACGGATATCCACTCCGTGTATACATAGCTATAATCATAAGAGGTTGTTTTTATTTTCCCTACTCATAAGGCTTTTCGGTTACCGCCTTCCGTTGAGGTCACTGAACGGAATCAGTGTTCTGCAAGGGCTGCCCCTTTAAACAAGTAAAGCAGCTAAGATTAGTTACCGTATTCTTGCGGATTTAGTACACCAGCAGTTACGGTATAGATTAATCCATCTGGCCCGGTTTGGGCAAACCCAAAAACTCCGTAAACTCCATTTGAATAAATCTGATTTGGTCTCTGGTCAAATGGAAGAACACTTGCCCACTTACTAACATCTGAAGCATTAATGGTCATATTCGTTATAGGATACGACGGGTCTGTTGGACAAGATATGCTAATTGTGTACGAAGTGTCTTGAATTTCACCATTAGGAACCAGAAACCAAGTTGGTGTTGCTAATGGAGTGACTCCCTCTGCAGGTGGAATTGGTAACAATATTTCTGCATTTAAAGGAAAAGAGCCTTGTTGTAAGGTTCCACCATTTGCTTCTGAGACGATACATATGAGATTAGAGCCATCTGCTGCACCAAAGTCATTTTGACTTAAAATAGATAGCTGAAAAGTGTTAAGCGTTGACATAATCTTAGATATTAAATTCCTACTCATAAGGCTTTTCGGTTACCGCCTTCCGTTGAGGTCACTGAACGGAATCAGTGCGTTTTTAGATTTGGAAAAAATCGTAATGCAATTAGCTTACATAATGAATTCCAGTTAAGATTGCAGGTTTATCTAGTGGCTTGTATACAGAAACCACTGCAGCATAGTGAAACGGATGCAATACAACAGGAGTAGCATTACAGAAAAATTTGTAATTCATACCTGCTACCAATTGCTGGGCGACAGCAACTGGGCTGTAGCTTACTCCAACAAAATCCTTCATTGCTTCTTTAAATGCAATTTGAGCGGCTTCATCAATTTTACAGTTGTAAGTATATTGAAGGATATTCCTGATTAGAATTTGACATAATATTAGATTTTAAATTTCCTACTCATAAGGCTTTTCGGTTATCGCCTTCCGTTAAAGTCACTGAACGGAATCAGGGTAAATTGGTTGCTGAAGCTTTTAACTAGAATGCATGAGATCTAATACTCATTGTTTAACGTAGCATCCACTTTAATTTACTTTTAGTTTAAAAGCCTAGATTAGTTTAAAACAGAGTCGCCAAGAGTACGGAGACTCTATGAAGAAGAAAGCTCGTCTTGGTCATTGGAATAGTTATACCATTAAGGTAGTTGATAGAATGCATAGGAAATAGTAATGCGATTCCTCTGGCATTGTTGTTGGAAAATACAACTTCTAAAAAATGTTCACAACATATGAGTTCATTTGACCACTCCAATTGGACAGATTAGGGTTTTGTGTAGGCAGACTTATGTTATTTCCGGCAATACTGTATTGGAATTGACCATTACCAATAAAGTTGGACATACATATAGCCATGTATACACTTGTTGCATTAGGGTTCGCTTCCTTAAAAGCCCTGAGGTAGCCAGAAATATCAAGCATTGCATTAGTAGTAACACTACTGAAATTGATTGTCTCATAAACCTTTACAAATCCGGTAACAGAACCTAAATCAGGATTTATGTAAATTTCCATTTTATTGTCCGCTTTAATAATGTTAAGAGTCACACCATTGTCGGTGTTGTTTAATAGGATTGTATTTGCCATAATATTAAATTTTATTTTCCCTACTCATAAGGCTTTTCGGTTACCGCCTTCCGTTGAAGTCACTGAACGGAATCAGTGCGTTTTTTTGAGTGGTTTCTGCTCCACCTCATTGTCGTAAATTTTTGTTTTTTGAATTATTCATTCTAATGGTTTTTTATACAAATCGACTTTTTTAGAACTTATCAATAACTTGTTTATAGTCGAATTATTCAAGCATGTCTTATAATCATTCGGGGTATTATGCTTATGCTTATATCTTATTAACTTACTCAAATTTAGATGTTTACACCTGTTGTTAGATATATTAAAACAGTAATTTTACAATCTAACCATAAAAATACCTCTTAGTAGGTAGATTGAAATACCCCATATTTAGGTATTAAGATGAGGTAAATTGAGGCTGTTGACTACTACATTATTTTTTTAAAATCTTCAATCTTCAACTTTCATGACTTAAAATGACACCTTCAAGTAAATTCTTGCATGATATTTTCCGAAAAATGATTGTGTATTTTTACCCAATTTGAGGGGACTTTTTCCTTTTTGAAACAGTTTTATGCCAGCTGTTCAAACTGAAACTGGATAAATATATGCCACGCCCTGAAATTAAAGATTTATATATGGAGTAGATTGTAGAAGAATATAATGAGTAAACTAAAGGCACGCAGGATGAAAAGAAAAAAATTCTTGCCCAGTTAAAGGATTATGTAGGCAGGCTGAGCCACACAAGGGACTTGCTAGCAATCCGTAAAATTGATGCGGGCGATTACAGGGAAATGAAATCCGACTATGCCGGGATGATAAACAAATTGGAAGTTCGGCTGGCGAGCATGAACAATGAGGCAGATGATATTGAGGAGCTGCTTAAAAATGGCATAGACAGGCTGTTAAACCTGAAAATGCTGTATGAAAAGGGCAAACTCGCCGAAACAAGGGATTTAATTGGTTCAATCTATCCAGAAAATCTCTATTTTGAAAATAACGCACTTCACGGATCAATACCAAAAGTTGTGGTGCAATATCGTATCTAATATCTTTGAAATATTAATTTTTAGAGATGGACGATTCATTCAGGGAACTTTTAAAGCTATTATTGCCTCCAATAATATTTGAATATTTTGAACTCACGAAAATGGATAAACAGGAAGAAATACTTCATTTATATTTGGCAGAACAGAATAAACAGCCCCAGGAGTTTTCGTCTGACAGGTTACAGTCCAAAGTTTTTTTTGATGAGATTACAGTTCAGGACTTCCCCATTCGTGGACATCAGGTATTTCTACATATAAAACGCCGCAGATGAATTAATGAAACTACCGGTAAAGCTGTATGCCGGAATTGGGATTTAGTAGCAAAGGGAACGCGCCTGACCAGTGAGTTCGCTTCTTTTTAAAAAGAGATTAATCTATACTAACAACAAGGACGTAAAAACTGTAGCAGGTTTTTATAGCGTCAATGGCAGGACCCTACAATACCAGTATAAGAACTTCCTGAGTAATTATAAAGCATGGGGTCAAAAAAGCCATGCCTCTGACTGGCTTCTTTTTAATGAAAATATAGGCGAATATCTTTCCATTGATGAAACATCCCTCTCACACGACGAACTCTACACCATCCTTACCAATAAAAAAGCTAAAGGCAAAAAAGGATCGATAGTAGCTATAGTACAAGGTACTAAGGCTGATAATATCATTAATATACTCAATAAAATCCCTTTGAAACAACGCAGAAAGGTCAAAGAGGTTACCCTTGATATGGCAGGTTCCATGAAACTTATTAGGAAACGATGCTTCCCTAATTCAGTGCAGGTAATAGAACGTTTGCACGTGCAGAAACTTGCCATAGAGGCTTTACAAGAACTAAGGGTACAATACCGCTGGAAGGCTATAGACCACG
>NZ_JBKJHC010000025.1:0-7711 GCF_046613565.1 Flavobacterium sp. RHBU_3
TTAGATTTAAGATTGAGTTTCGCTGTTATTTTATGGTAGAAATTTCCAACAATGGCAGCAGAGTGAAGCTATCCTAACAACCAACAACCAACAACCAACAACTACTTCCCCACACTAAGCTTATACACCACGCTTTCACTGGCATCATTATCCGTGTCTTCACACAACAAGAACTCCAGTGTTTTAGCGTCTTCCTTAAATAATGTTATCCCTTCAAATTTATTTTTCTCACTGATAGTCACTGTTTTTTCCACTTTCATTTTGTCCAGGTTCATACGGCCTAAAATTGTTCCGGCTATAGCGCCGTCTTCATAGGTAGAGGTTGTGTTTTCGGCGGCGGCAATAAAGTACAGCTTGCCATCGGCCAGGCAGGCATCGGTAAAGGTGGCACGTACCCCGTTTATTTTGGGCAACTTAACATCGTTATAAATAATCTGAAAAGCGGTGTCGTTCATGCTGCCGTTTAGCGTAAAAATACCGTTCCTGCCCTTAGGCCCGTTGCCTCGGTTCAGCAGGTACCAGGTATCGCCATCGTTTACCGCAGCTTCTATATTAAAGTCTTCAGGGGCTATTTCGGCAAAGGCCTGCATGGCCAGGTATAGGTCGGTAGCGTCTATAGCCGGGTAAAGTTGTTTAGTGGTAAGGTTAAGGTGGGCAATGCGGTTTCTTTTTTCAGACGAGCCGCTGCCAAAAACATAAAGGCTATCTCCTTTAAGGGCAATGGCTTCATAATCGGGTTTATCTGCTTTGGCTATATGTTCGGCAGTACCTTCGTGTTCAGCATCTATAAGCAGGGTTTTTACGGGCACGCCCTCAGTACTTTGGTATTCATACAGCACATTGCTGTTATCTGAAATAAGGTATAGGGTACCGTTATGAGATAAAAGCCCTGAGGCCGCGCCTATACCGGTAAGGCGGAACAGTAGTTCCAGTGTGAACTTTTTCATAATGTTGCTTTCCGCCCAAAGCTGGTGCGGGTTAATTTACTATATTTATGTAAAGGTAATGTTATTACGTATGAAACACATCCACCCAAAAGATTTTGTGGTTACTACGGCATTCTCTATTAAAGATGCTCCCACAACGATAGATATTAAAGCTTCAGATACTACCAAGAAAAATGAACTTGCCGAAGTAGGCAAGGAACTGGGCAAGCTACAGGATAAAATGTATGCCAACAACCGCTATTCTGTACTGATAGTACTTCAGGGCATGGACACCAGCGGAAAGGACAGCCTTATAAAACAGGTGTTTAAAAGTTTTAATGCGCGTGGGGTGGTGGTGTACAGCTTTAAGCAGCCTACATCTACCGAGCTGGAGCACGACTACCTATGGCGGCACTATATAGCCCTGCCCGAAAAGGGGAAATTTGCCGTGTTTAACCGGTCGCATTACGAAAATGTGCTGGTAAGCCGTGTGCATCCGGAGATTATACTGAACGAACACCTGCCGGGCATAGAAACAGTAGAGGATATACCTGCTAATTTATGGGAGCAGCGTTATAAGCAGATTAACCATTTTGAAAAACACATTACCCAAAACGGTACTATAGTGCTGAAGTTCTTTTTGCATATAAGTAAGGAGGAGCAGCGCCAACGCCTGCTGCGCCGCCTGGAACTGAAAAACCACAACTGGAAATTCAGCCCGTCCGATCTTAACGACAGGCAAAACTGGGAGAAATACCAGAAGTATTATGAAGAAACGATAAACAATACAGCTCACTCGCATGCACCCTGGTATATAATACCTGCCGATGATAAAAAGCTGGCACGGCTTCTGGTGGCAAAAGCCATATTAAACGAGCTGGAAAAATACAACTTCCACGAACCGGAAGTAGATGAGGAGGTGTTAGAGAATATAAATAAGTACAAAAAAAAGCTGGAAAACGAAAGCCCCACTGAAGGGTAAGTTTTAGATTTCAGATTGTAGATTTGCTTCGCCAGTTCGGCAACTGCCTCGGGTCAGATTGAGCTTCACTCAAATGTATCATTGAACTAAAAACTAATAACTTGAAGTTTTCAAATACACGAATCCACAAATTGACGAATCCACTTCAAAACGAATAACAAATCAAACAAGCAAATCAGCCAATTCTTCACTACTGAGGCAAATACCCATATGAGATACCCTTTCGTTATCGTCCTCTTCGCCGTCTATAAAATATAGCGGTATTTCGGCGGTGGCTTTGCGCTTGCGTATGCTGTCGGCAGTCATGCGCCCGTGCGATGGCTTGGCGGCATAGTTTATCACTATGGCTTCGGGTTTAAGGATGCCAATTTTTCGGTATGCTTCGGCACCATCGGCCAGTTCGTAACCTACCACACTATGCGGCGGGGTTTTACAGGCGGTAATAAGCGCAGATGCATCGGCATCAGTACACCAGTCTATAACAAAAATCTTCATGGGATGGGTCGCTCTGAATCACAAAGTTATAAAAAAACCTGTAGCACAGCTACAGGTTTTAACTTCAATACTTAGGTTATATATAAAATCAATGGCTTTACAGCTTAAAGGCATAGGCTACACGCAGCGCCACCTGGTCGGTATGGAAATCATTGCTTCCTTCATAGCGTACACTAATGTCTATAGGGTCTAAGGCATAACCCACACCCGGTGCCCATAAGAAGGTAGTTTCGTTATAACCGTTTGTTACCGCAAAACCTGCACCGGCTTCGCCCATTACATAAAACTGGTCTTCCCATACAAAGGCTTTAAAACCCAACTTAGCGGGAATATACCCAAGGTCTTTATAATCATCTTTAGCAAAAAGGTTAGTGAAACCTGTAGTCAGGGTTAAAGATGTTTTCTTGGTAAGGTCATATTGCAGCCTTACATCGCCACCAAGGCCCCAGTTAAAGTAATCGCCGGTGGCATAGCTACCGTTAAGTCCTACCCCTAAGCGGAAACGTTGCGGATAATTATCTATTGCTGCTTCGCCGCTACCGGTTATTTTTTGGGCAAATGCATTCATCCCGAATAACATTATTGCGCCCATTACCATCATTTTAAAATTCATCGTCTTCATGGCTATTCGATTTTTTTGTTACGTTAGTATAGCAAAGGTATGGGGTGGGATTTGAGGAAAATTGTAAGAACTCGTTAAAATAATATCAAAGAAATAATAAAATTAAGAATACGGCTACTTATAGTGGTGATTTGTAATTATTTAGCTTGTAAGTGCTTTTCAATTAAAGGAAACAAGATACCTTTGCATCCTTAATTTTTTGTTATAAAAATGTCGCTTAGTTCATACATAAAAGAGTTCAGGCCAAACTTTCAGCTGGCTTATCCTGTTATCCTCGGAATGATAGGGCACAACCTTATTGCCCTTATAGATAATATTATGGTGGGGCACCTGGGTAGTGCCGAACTCGCTGCAGTATCATTGGGCAACAGTTTTGTGTTTATAGCCATGAGTGTGGGCATTGGTTTTTCTACTGCCATAACCCCCATAGTGGCCCAGGCCGATGGCGCTAAAGACCACAGCCAGGTGCGTGCAGCATTTCATCACGGGCTTGTGCTGTGTGTGGTAATGGGGCTACTGCTGTTTAGTATAGTATATTGTGCCAAGCCTGCTATGGCGCTTATGGGGCAGCCCGATGAGGTAATAGCATTGGCATCGCCGTTTATAGATTTGGTGGGTTTTTCACTGATCCCAGCTGTCATCTTCCAGGCTTACAAGCAATTTTCAGACGGTATGAGCAAAACCAAGTACGCCATGTATGCGGTATTGTTCAGCAACATTATACATATACCTATAAACTACGTACTGATATACGGCGTATTCGGCCTGCCCAAAATGGGTATGATGGGTGCCGCTGTGGGTACGGTAATATCGCGCATAGCCCTGCTGGTGTTTATGCATATAGCAGTATCGCGCGATAAAAAACTGACCGAATACACTAAGGGTTTTAGCCTATCCGAAATAAAAAGCAGTATGTTGAAGAAAATCAGTAGTATAGGTTTTCCGTCGGCCATGCAAATGTTTTTTGAGGTGGCACTGTTTACCTCCGCGGTATGGCTTTCGGGCTTTTTAGGAAAGACAAACCAGGCGGCCAACCAAATAGCGCTGAGCCTGGCCAGTTTTACCTTTATGTTTGGAATGGGGCTTAGCGTGGCAGCTATGGTGCGTGTAGGTAACCAAAAAGGCAGGCAGGATTTTGTAATGCTGCGTACCGTGGCACGCTCCATTTTCCTTATGGCTATAGCTATAGAAGCGTTTTTTGCACTGCTGTTTGTGGCGCTGCACAATGTGTTACCATACCTTTTTGTAAATGCTGAACACGTGGGGCAGGTGCAGGATATAGCCGAAGTGGTAAAAATCGCCGCCGAACTCCTTATAGTAGCCGCTGTTTTTCAGCTGAGTGATGGGCTGCAGGTAGTGGTGCTGGGGGCACTGCGTGGTCTGCAGGATGTAAAGGTGCCTACGGTAATAACCTTTATAGCCTACTGGGTTATAGGTTTCCCACTGTCGTTTTACCTCGGGCTAAAAACCCCACTGGGTGCCACCGGTATATGGATAGGCCTGTGCGCCAGCCTTACCGCAGCCGCATTATTTTTGTATCTTCGCTTTAATTTTTTAACCAACCGTTATATACGCGAGGAAGCAACTTTATAAACTTTCAACTTTTAAACTTTTGACTAATATGGAATTACCAAAATTCGTACTGGCAGACAATACTGATTTTCCTGAAGATATTTTTATCATTCACCTTGATTATCCGCGTTTTATCATCAACCTTAAAGATGATGAGATAGAATTCCTGGAAGAACCGGAAGAAGATATTGACGAAAACGAGCTTGAAGCAGAAATGGAAAGCCTGATTAACTTGGCTAACGATTTCTACGACCGCGAAATGGCACGCTACGAGGAAGACGCTGAATAGTTTTCAGTATCTTTAAGATCGACGTTCTTCCATGTCGACCGGAGCGGAGACATCTCATCAAACATGAAACAATAAAAATGGCTGCAACGTGCAGCCATTTTTTTGTTACTGTAATCTATGAGAGCTATTAGTTCTCATCCGTATACTTCTTGTAATTATTAAGTATCAATTGCCAGCCACCTCTTTGCATTTCAATAGGATTTTGGTTTTCAGGGTCAAAGGTTACCGTAACCTCGGTTGCATCATCGGCAGGGCTAAAAACTACGGTTACTTCCCTGCCGTCGGGCATGGTGTAGGTAAAGTTTTTACCCGGTTCAATTGCGTTATATGTAGCCTCAAACTCAAAACCAAAGCTTCCGTCTTTAGCTTCCATACGCGCCGAATATTTTCCGCCCACCTGCATATCATTTGATGCAGCGGGGCAGTGCCACGATGGGTCAGCAAAGTTCCATTGGGTAATGTGTTTTGGTTCAGTGTAGTATTCCCATGCTTTTTTAGCATCAGCATGCACAGTGGCGGTAATGGTTATTTTGTTACTCATTGTTTATTT
Organism: Flavobacterium sp. RHBU_3; assembly: GCF_046613565.1. NCBI lineage: Bacteria > Pseudomonadati > Bacteroidota > Flavobacteriia > Flavobacteriales > Flavobacteriaceae > Flavobacterium > Flavobacterium sp. RHBU_3. The sequence goes on from NZ_JBKJHC010000025.1 coordinate 5,437, forward strand.
GTTTAAGGTTTGAATAGCACATTGCTTTTCAAAGATATACAGACTTTGCCTGAAAACTACCTTTCCATTTGAAAACTATTCCATTATCGGGCTTGGCTCTTCCAGCGCATCCAGTCTTTTAATAAAATCTTCGGGCAGCAGGCTCATACCATACTGGTAGCTGGCATTCATCCATCCAAACCCTGAGCGTGTTATATAAGCAAAATCGGTACCCACGTTGCCATATTCGGCATATACCTTGTGGCTACCGCTTACCACATCATACTTTTCGGGTATGGTGCCGTTATAGTCTACAGCATTTCGGGTTATCATGTATAACCATCGGTATACCATTTCGTAGGCTTCGTCATTATAACCGTAATTTAAAAGCCCTTTCCATAACATCATTTGGTGTGGCGCCCAGCCGTTAGGGTAGTCCCACTGCCGCTGCACATTGTTAGTAGCGTATTTTTTTGTACTTTCTTCGGAAGAGGCCAAAAAACCACCCTTCGCTTTTAGTTCGTGCATAAGTACTGCTGTTAGCTTTTTGGCCTCATCTTTATCGCACAAACCTGCCCATAGCGGATAAAAATTAGTAGCCGCCATAAAATCAGTGCGTTTTTTCTCCTTTATATTATAGTCAAAATAGCAGTTGCGTGTATCATCCCACAAATAGTGGTGCATAAGTTCCTTGCGCAGTTTCGCCTTTTCTGCAAAATAACCGGCGGTATAGGTTCTTCCGTCGGTACCTTTAAGTCCGTTTTTAAAGTAGGTGCCTAATATGTATTCCAAATCCTTCTCATATTTATATAATAGAGAGTTTACGTCTACACAATTCAGGTCGGCTGCTACATCATCCAGTCGCCAGCTGGTGTCGTGTCCGCTTTCGCGTAAGGTGCGGTCGTGCACAAAATACCGGTCGAGCCCCGGGCTTTTTATGGTTCCGTTTTTATACCCGGCTTCAAATTCGGCCGCCGAGAGTCCGGCTTTTTGAGCAAACTCCCCTATAACTTCTTTAAAATGGCCCGGTTCGGTTTCCGGCGGAATCCCTATTCCGTCGGCATAATAGCGGTTTAATCCCGTTTCGGGAGTATAGCGTTTGCCCTGCATCCATACAGTATTGTATTCCTGTATACATATTGCAGTGCTTTCAGCCAGCCATTCCGAGTCTTTTTCGGGCATGGCATCGTAAACTTCCCTTATAAAAGACGACAAAAATGGCGGCTGTGTGCGGGTAAGGTAGTACGAGCGGTTAGCGTTAAGTATCTTTCCGTAATATTTTACCTGGTAACAAAAATTGTCTACCATGCCCTTGGCCAGGTCATACCGTTCGTCCAGTAACAACCCAATGCCTTCAAAATAGCTGTCCCAGCCATACATTTCATTAAACCTGCCGCCCGGCACTACAAAAGGTACACCTTTATTATGGTCTATTTTTAGTGCCAATATTCCCGGTTTGTCATTTATAGACAATACATATTCGGTGGTAATGTCCTTGGGTAGCACTACCACATCAAGGTTTGGCCTGTCTTTTTGCAGGTTTTTAAAGTAAGTTACTCCTATAGTATCATTATGTGGTACGTATACGCGTTGTTGGTTGTCGTGCATTTTTTCATCACCGGCTATCCTGTCCAGGCCTTTTGCATCTATGGTGCGGGTAAGGTCGTCCCAAAACTGGGTACGTATACGGCGGCTTATACGTTCGGCGGGCGGTTCCTGTATACGGCTCAGGCTTATAACCAGGCTGGGTTGCAGGCTGTCGTGTGCTATGGCCAGTTCCTGTAGCAGGTTGCTTAGGTAATAGGTGTTGCGTAATATTACTGTATGGCCTTCGGTGCTTTGTAAAAAATAATCTTTATTAGGCGGGGCATCGTCTTTTGTTATGCGTTTATCACCGTCTGTATCATATCCGATGAGTAAATCCTGCATGGTTTTCTCAACAGGAAGTTCAAATAAGGTTTTACTTTCAATAAATTTATTGTTGCAACTCATAAAAATGGGGGTAGCAAGGCCGATTATAAATACTCTCCTTGCTGTTTTATATATGTAACAATCTTCTTTTTTCATCTTTCTTGTACTGTGTACAACCTTAAAATTAAAAAATAGGGTAGGGGTAAACAAATATGTAAGGGGAGTTAACATAAAATTATCATGTATTCCCTTTATTTCTCGGTGTCATTATATATATAAAAGAGTAGAAGGCGTTTGTTTTTTAAGGTTTTCCAAGCCGAACGCTAAAAACCTTAAAAAACTTCCTGTTTCAAATCATGTTATATCAGTCACTTACCTTTTAGTG
>NZ_JBKJHC010000026.1:0-5139 GCF_046613565.1 Flavobacterium sp. RHBU_3
CGGTAAAGTAACCAAGCGTATAGTACACTAATAAAAGTGTTAAAAAAAAACGCTTTTTAACACTTTTATTTTATAATTATTTAAAAAGCAGCGAATTAATTCGCTGCTTTTTGCATTTAATTAATTAAAGTAGTAGTGTAATCTGACTTTTTTAAGAAAAAAACTTAAAAAAAACATCGATTAAAAGCCAAAAAAGCGGATTAACTACATGTTAAAAAACTTGAAAAAATAAGATTATTCTTTTTAAAAAGGGCTATTTCTTTTTAAAAAATTAACAAACACCCCCCGTTAAAACGTTTTCATTGAAAATTCATCATAAATTATTATGACCGCGTTAACAAATTGTCAATTTCATTAAGTTTAGCACTTTGAAATCTTGTACAAATGGAAAAAATTTACGCTAATGTTCCCCGCGCCACAATTTTGGCGAGGTTACGGGGGTATGCCGGACAGCCATATGGATCGTCCGGAAACTTGTCAGAGCGAACCCGAACCTGGGTGGCGCTTTTACTATTTTCTGTGTTTAGCATTGCTGCTAACGCACAAACTCCACCATTAATTGTAGGCGCAAGCAACATTACCGTAAACGGTGCTACAATAAACTGGGTACAAATCTCTGGCACAACCTACACTGTAGAAGTGTATACCGACAGTGCGTACACCAACCTATTTAGCCAATACACGAATTTAACGAGTGGAAGTGTTGATGTAGAAAGTACTACTTCAGGTGCTACTTATTATTATCGTATATCAGCAACAGGAGGCACTACTTATACTACTGGCAGCTTTGTGGCTGTTAATGGTACCAGCCCGCTTATAGCAACAGGATATAACCAGGACGTTGTTGCTAACGGCACAGGTGTTACGGTACCTGCCACTACTACAGCCAGTGTAGATAACCCTACAGGATATTCTTATCATGTTAATGGTTTTCAAGGTGTAACATACGGTTTACCACAAAACAGATCGATTACTTATAGTGGTGTTAACTATTTATTACAGCCCTACTGCGACCCTACCAATAATGCGAACAACTACAGCAATGCCTTAAGGCTGGCAAGTGGTACAGCAGGCCTTAGCGGTACACTTACACTAGCCAAGCCCGTTAAGCTGCAAACGCTTTACTTGGCTGAAGTAGCCGGTGGAGGAAACGCCATAGTAAACGTTACTGTATTGTTTGACGATGGCTCTACACAAACTACTAACAGCATTACCTTTGGTAACTGGGATGGTACCGCACCTACGGCAACACCTGCTATTGTAGGCAGTTTGGGCCGTGCAAACCGTAGCTCTAGTGCTACTACCGGTGCTACTTCTACAGGGAACTTCCAGCTATTTCAGCTTACTATACCAATCGAAGTGGCTAACCAAACAAAATATGTTACCGGTGTAACGATTACTAAAGCAGATACCAGCAACGTAGCTAACATATTTGCCGTATCGGGTAAAATGGTAGACAACTGTGCTACTGCACCTACTGTAACTGCAGCTCCTGCTTCATCAACTTCAGCCTTATTTAGCTTTGCAGGAGGTTCATGGGGTTTAAGCGGCGGTTCATTTACTCTTGAAGTATACACAGACAGTGGATACACTACCCCGGTTACAGGATCGCCTTTTACAGGTATAACCACAACGAGCCAGACTGTAAGTGGTCTTACCTTGGGTACTACTTATTATTACAGGGTAAAGTCTGTTAACGGTACTTGCGATTCTGGTTATGTAACGGGTAGCGTAACTGTACAATATTGTACACCTACTGTTACATCTACAACTTACAATATAACATCTGTTGTAACAACCGGTGCTTATAATAACATTAATCACTCGGGCGGAACTGCCGCAGGATACAACAACTACACATCTTCATTTGCAGCAAAAGCGGCAGGAGAATCTTTTAACTATACAATTGTAAAAAGTTCTACTTTAGCCAAAGGTGTTATTTATGTAGACTGGAACCAGGATCTTGACTTTGATGATGCAGGTGAAACTATGGCTACCAATGCCAATGGTTCTACCACCTGGACAGGAAGCATTACTATACCGGCGGGTACTGCCATAGGCGACTACCGCATGAGGATAAGGACAACTTATTACAGTGGGTACACTCTTGCTCCTTGTGGCGCTATTTACTATGGTGAAACAGAAGATTACACTATTAAAGTAGTAAACACAACACCATGTACTACACCTGATGTAGCTACTGGTTTAGCTTTAAGCGCTATAACTACTACCGGCATGACGGGTACTATAACTCCGGCTGCTACTACTCCTACCGGTTATCTTGTAGTACGCAGTACTTCTTCTACACTTAGTGCAGCACCTGCTAACAACACTATTTATAGTGCAGGAGCTACTTTAGGAGGTGGAACAATTGTATATTCAGGCACTGCTGCTACATTTACAGCATCGTCTCTGAACTCTAACACAAACTACTACTTCTTTGTATATTCATACAATTACGATAGTAGCTATACCTGCCTTGGCCCGGTATACAGCACCACATCGGTTTCAGCCAATAAGGCTACCTGTGTGGCAGATCCGCTTGCTGTAGGTGCCAGTAACGTGAAAAACGACCAGGCTAACCTTAACTGGACCTCATCAATAGGTGGTGGCTCAGCTGCGGTTACTTACGATGCTGAATTATATTCTGACTCAGGATACACTACACTTGTAAGCTCATCTACAGGCATTACAGGTCTTCAGTATGCTGTTACAGGCCTTACAGCAAACGCTACTTACTATTGGAGGGTTAAAGTAAACTCTGCCAACTGTACTAACGGAACATGGGTTACCGGTAACTTTGTGGCACAAAACAGTTACACCCCTATTGATGTTTCAGGTTATAGCTACGACGTAATTGCAAACGGTGTAGGTGCCGCTGTAAACTCTACAACAAATGCTGTAGACGACGCTACATCAACCGGACTTTCGGGTTATGCTTATATGTCTAACGACTATAAACTGGATCTTACAGCAAGTGCCATAACTTATGCTCTTCCGCTTAACCGTGTTATGAACAGCGCGGCTACATCTGGCCTTAAGTTCTTCCTTGGAGATTACGACTCTAACAACAGCCTTAAGCTGGGAGCACAGAACGAAACAGGTTTACTTACCTTTGTAACACCTGTAAAACTTACAGACATCTATCTTGCTGTAACCGGCGGTAGTGGTGCTCCTACTATGGAAATTACCGTAAACTTTGAAGACGGTACTTCTCAGTCTCCGGTAACCTCGGCTACATTTACAGACTGGTATGGTAGTGGTACTACAGCCGTTCCTGCCCTAATAAGCAGCATAGGCCGTGTAAACAGGAGTAATGGTGCCCCTGAAACAGGAGCTTCAAAAATATTCCAGGTTACTATCCCTATCCTTGCGGCTAACCAAGGCAAAAAAGTGGTAAGCGTACAGCTTAAGAAAACCTCGTCGGCTACAGGTTATGCAAACATGTTTGCAATATCTGGTAAAGCGATTGGCGACTGTCCTACCATGAATAGTGCATCAGGCCACGGTAACCCTGGCTTTACAACCGGTACAGTAGAATGGGTACTGGGTAACCCGGGTGGTACTACTGCCAGCGCAGTAACATATACTGTAGAAGTATACACTGATGCAGCTTTTACAACCCCTATATCAGGCTCTCCGTTTACTAACGTAAGCGGTAGCTCATACACATTTAGCGGCCTTAGTGCAGATGCTACCTACTATTACAAAGTAAAAGCAGGTAACGGTATTTGTGAATCAGGCTATGTAACAGGAAGTTTCTATAATGGATACTGTACACCTGCTTCTACATCATCTACCTATTATATTAGCAACTTTGCTACTACCGGCGGATACACTAACATCTCTAACACTTCGTCTGGATATTCAACAGGTGGTTATGGTAACTTTACTGCACAATCACTAAGTGCGTCTACAGTAACTACTCCTATAGGCTTCAGCGCTTCTTTCAGCACTGGTACTTATGGCATGTCTATATGGGTAGACTGGAACAACGACCTGGACTTTGCAGACAGCGGCGAACAGGTATTTGTTTCATCAGGATACAACTCGTCGTATAACTCAAGTTTTGCCATACCGGCCGGTACAGCTGTAGGTAACTACAGAATGAGAGTACTTGCCGATTATTACAGCACTGCACCGTCTAACCCATGTGCATTTAGCGCATCTGGCCCTTACGGTGAAGCAGAAGACTATACGCTTCAAATTGTAGAAGCTCCGGCTGCATGTGAAACACCGGCTACAGTTGCAGACCTTTCGCTTACGCCATCGAGCAACAGCATATCAGGTACTGTTACTCCAGATGCTTCTACACCTACAGGCTACATTATTGTACGCAGCACAGCAGCTACACTATCAGCAGGACCTGTAAATAACACATCGTACGCTGCCGGTGCTTCACTTGGCGGAGGTACAGTAATATACAACGGCACCACTTTAACATTTAACGATACCGGCCTTAGTGCAGGTACTAACTACTACTATTATGTATACGCATACAATAATGGTGGCATAAGCTGTTCAGGCCCTGTATATGGTGCTGCTTATACTTCTAACAAGTCTACCTGTACAGGTACACCGGCAATAGCAGGCGCAAGTAACATTAAAAACAACCAGGCCATAATCAACTGGGCAAGCGTACTGGGAACTAACGTTACCTATACTCTTGAAGTATATACAGACAGTGGTTATACTTCTGCAATAAGCGGTTCTCCGTTTACTACTACAGCTATTAAGTATGCCCTTACCGGACTTACAGCTAACCAAACGTACTATTTCAGGGTTAAAGCAGCTGCCGATGGCGTATGCGAATCGGGTTATGGAACCGGTAGCTTTGTAGCACAAAACAGCTACACTCCTATAGATATTACCGGTTTTAACGCCGACGTAATTGCTAATGGAACTGGTATAGCTAACCTTTCTACTACTAATGACGTAGACGGTGTAGGCAATGCTTATATGTCTCTTGATTATAAAAACTCAAGTACTGCTTCGGCTGCTACTTATGGTTTACCTGTAAACAGGTTACTTACAAGCAGCTCTATATCAGGCCTTAAATTTATAATCCCGGACTATAACGGAAACAACTCGTTAAGGCTAAACGGTACTACCCCATCGGGTACCGTAACCCTTACTACG
>NZ_JBKJHC010000027.1:0-4266 GCF_046613565.1 Flavobacterium sp. RHBU_3
TGTAGCGCCTGCACCAAGGGTTAGGTTGTGTGCATAAGCCACGCCCGAAGCAATAACAGGGTTATTAGCAGTATCGGCTATAACAACATCATCTGCACTTGTAGGCACTACACTGCCACACCAGTTAGCAGCATCGGTCCAGGTGGTGCTTACAGTACCCGTCCAGTTGTAGCAAACAGGAGCAGCAAAGCTCCAGCTAAGCACAAAAGTACCCGCTGCGCTGGCATAACCATCTTCTATCCAGTACAATGTTTGGCTGGTGCCGGTAGTATTTGTCCAATTTACAACTGTTTCATCCGGGTCATCAAAGCAGGTTATTTGGGTAAGCGCATTACAGCTACCATAGAATACCGAAACTGTAGAATCAAAATTATTGGTTTGCGACATAGTTATGGTATATCCTGCCGGAACTGTTACCGAAAGATACATATCTGGTGCAGTAGACATATATGGGCACGATGGCGTAAAATTATTGTTTAGTCCCGTGGTTATATTACTATACGGACTGGTTTGCGCATCGAGGCTTATAGCCGACTGGCAGGTATCACCCAGTATATAAGAAAATGCCTGCGAGGCTACCCAGTCGCCATAGCTGCCACTACCACAATCTGTTCTTACAAAAAAGTAATAGTTTACACCGGCAGTAATGCCTGTATAGGTTGTTGTTGTACCTGTAACTGGTGTGCCGCTACCTGTAGGCATAGATGAAGAAGTACTTACTGTATATTCATACCCCACAGGTGCATCGCCATACTCGGGTGCCATCCAGCTAAACAGGGCAGTACCATCGGCATATCCCACGCCGGTAAGCGCTGATGGGGTAAAGCACGACGGCGCTTCAGTTACTATAAGGGTATAGTCCTCAAATGAACCGTATGACCCTATATAACAAGCATCATATGGACCTGAATCTTCATCAGTACCACCTATCCTTAAACGGTGCGCACCCAGTGATGCATCTATTGGCACAGTAATGGTTCCGTATAGTGTAGATGGATTTGTCCAGGCCGAAAGCGCGTAATACATCTGCTCACCATCGTCGTCAAAATCGTAATCGTTGTTCCAGTCTATCCATATCTTAGTACCATAGGTATATCCTGTACCATAAGTAATACTGAAGTTTTTTGTAACACCCTGACTTATTTCAGCAGAAAGTGAGGTATAATCTCCATAATAACCGCTTTCACTACCGGTAGTATTGTTTATAGCATCCAGGGTAAAGTTAGTAATACCTATACCGTCCTGGCTGTATGGCTGCGGTGTACAGTAGGTTAGCGACTCAGATACTGATACCCAGTCGCTGCTATTATCGTTATCACAATTTGTTTTTACCCAAAAATAATAGGTACCGCCCGGTGTAAGCCCGCTAATGTTTATAGATGTATCGGTTGTAATATCAGTTATAGCAGTTTCTACATCATTGGTGTCAGAATAAGCATACGTATATGATGCTACAGTACCGGCTGGTGCCGCCCATGAAAGAGTTACCGTATCAGATGATGAAGGGCTTGACGACAAATTGGAAACTGGCTGACACGACAGTGTATTAAAGTTTACACTTACCCAGGCACCCCAGGTGCCACTACAAAATGTACGTACATATGCAGTATAATTGCTGGATGGAGACAGTGGGAAGTAATTACTGGCACTTGTAGTTGTAGTTATAGGCCCATCTGAAGGAGGGCCATCGTTTGCTACAAAATAATACTGGTAAAACTGTACCGTGTTTCCTCCGGTTACAGCATCCCAGCTAATGGTGGCCCCAGATGAAGATACATCGGTTACGGCAAGGTTTGTTACCGGCGCACAGCCCGTTGTAGTAAAGGTACTGCCCACCCATTCGCCCCATGTACCGCTACAAAATGTGCGTACATATGCGGTATACGTAGTACCCGGTATAAGGGTTTCATAACTACTACCCGTAGTAGCTCCTGTAATTGGGCCGGCGGTAGCAGCAGCTGTTCCTAATACAAAAGTGTACTGGTAAAACTGTACCGTGTTTCCTGTGGTTACGGCATCCCAGCTAATGTTAGCTACTGTATTTGTGATTCCCGAAACCGTAACACCAGTAACAGTATTACAGGTCCATGGTTCTATAAGAATATCGTCTACAAGCAGGTTACCCTGATCGGCTTCAGAAATGGCATGGAAACCAAAATAATAATTGCCCGATGAACCTAAGTATACAGGACCAACCGATGCAGTTGCAGCACTGGCGCCTGTAATGCTGTTAAGGGTAGTAATGTTGCCTGTCATAGAACCGGCATCGGCACCTTGGCCGAATGCTACTTGTAGCTGGCCTGTGGCCGAGGCATTATCATTTCCATACTTAAACGTAATTTTATATCCCTGACCTTCGGTATGCTGTATGCTTTTTGTAAAGAACCAGGCATCGGCAGTTTCCGACGTTCCTGTGTATTGAAGGGCATTATCATCAAAACCATAACCCGGTACCGAAACGGTAGTCCAACCTCCATTGGCAGCAGTACAAAGTGGCAGGCCCGGAGTATTTACCGATTCAAAATCGATGCTGTATGGTACCGCTTCAGGGTCGCACGACAGGGTAGAAAAGTTAACCGAAACCCAATCTCCCCACACGCCGCCACTACAAAATGTACGTACAAAAGCAGTATAGTTTGTGCCTGGAGTAAGCGGCATAAAGGTAGTACTGGAACCGCTGTTAGTTGTAGTCGTAGGACCTGAGTTAGGTTCGTTTCCTTCCTCAGCAAAATAATACTGATAAAAGTACACCGTTGTACCACCTGTTACAGCATCCCAACTGATGTTAGCACTTGTAGGGGTTATATCTGAAACGGTAAGATTAGTTACCGGTGCACAACCGGTTGTGGTAAAGGTAGTTCCTACCCAGTCGCCCCAGGTGCCGCTGCAAAATGTGCGCACATATGCAGTATATGTAGTACCCGGTATAAGTGGCATATAGCTGCTGCCTGTGGTAGCTCCTGTTGTAGGGCCCGCAACCGCAACACCCGTACCCGACACAAAACAGTACTGGTAAAACTGCACCGTGTTGCCGGTTGTTACAGCATCCCAACTTATACCTGCCGAAGTATTTGTAATATCGGTTACGGTAAGACCGGTTACGTTGTTACAAACCCATGGTTCTATGACAATATCATCTACAAGCAGGTTACCCTGACCCACCGCCGACGTGGCATGGAAACCAAAATAATACGTACCCGATGCGCCTATGTATACAGGGCCATATGAGGCTGTTGCGGCACTGGCACCGGTAATACTGCTTAGTGTAGTAACTGTAGATGTCATAGCACCGGCATTGGCACCCTGTCCATAGGCTACCTGTAACTGACCTGTAGCCGAAGCCGTATCGTTACCGTACTTAAATGAAATTTTATACGCCTGCCCGGCCGTTAACTGTACACCTTTGGTAAAAAACCAGTCATCAGCTGTTTCTGAGGTACCTGTATATTGCAGGGTATTGTTGTCAAAGCCATACCCTGGGGCGGCAATAGTGGTCCATCCGGCATCACCTGTAGTACACTCCGGGAGCGACGGCAGGGAGGCCGATTCAAAATCTAAATAATAGGGCGGTGAACCGGGGGAACAGTCCTGCGCCCTCACACCTGCACAAAAAGCAAGCATGAATAACAAAGCAGTAGTAAATTTTTTCATTATTATGATTTTATTTAACAGAAAGAATGTTTTTTCTTCGACGGCAATGTTAAATAAAATACAAAAGAAGCGTTAAAAATAGGGGTTTTAAATAAAGCGACACTAACACTAATTTACGTGACTAAAATTTCATAAAAGCCTGATTTATTTGTGTTTAAGAACCTAAAACACTACTTTTTTTCCAAGTATATGCAACCTTTAATTTTAACAGTTATTTTTTTATTCAGGAGCCTAAAATAACGTGAAATTCAAAAAGACAAAATAAGTCTCATTTTCAATACATTACGAAATCGGTTGAGCGATTTTTGTGACAGTAAGTGACATTTCAGGCAAGTTTATATTGCCTAGCATATAAATCCTGCAACTGGGATTTATGGCCAAAAAACTGCAATTGTACCTACTACAATCAATCAAAGCATATAAATCTGCTTGATGTTACCATAAAAAAGCCCCATGCAGGGCATGGGGCTTCTTTTTTGGGTATGTTATTTTAATAGCAACCGTTAGTAAACGATACGCTTGCTTACTTTACCATTCACGGTATCTACCTCTATAATAAGCACCTGCTGCTCTGCAGTAAGGTTGCTTATTTTTAGTGAGGTATTGTTAACACCG
>NZ_JBKJHC010000028.1:0-4058 GCF_046613565.1 Flavobacterium sp. RHBU_3
TGGTAAAGTAACCAAGCGTATCGTTTACTAACGGTTGCTATTAAAATAAAGCGCCTAAAAAATTTGTTACAAATATGTTAAAGGCAGTGGGTAAAACCCACTGCCTTTTTAATTATATAGTTAAAATATAAATTCATTACAAGGATTTCAAGCACAAAACAATGAAATAAAATAATTTTATAGTAATTTTTTTACATAAAACACTAAATAAAAAATCTTAAAACAAGCCAATATATTGAATAATAAACAACATAAATGTTATTATTTAAAGATTATTATTTTTTAAATAATAATTACAACGATTTCAATAAAAATTCCCCTAATAATGTTAAAGAGTAGTTAACGAATTGTTAAATTAGTTAAGTTTATAATCTTGAAATCTTGTACAAATGGAAAAAAATTACGCGAATGTCCCCCGCGCCACAATTTTGGCGAGGTTAAGGGGTAATTCCGGATCATCATCCCCAGGATCTGGAACTTTGTTTGAGCGTGCCCATTACTGGGTAGTGCTTTTATTAGTAACCTTGTGCTCGCTGCCAGCCATTGCGCAAACGGGAACAATACAGATTGGATCAGGTACAACTACAACGAGTACCTTACCCATTTACAGCTGTTATGGATATACTTACTCACAACAAATTGTAACCAAGGCGCAATTTGCGTCCGGAGGTGGAGCCGCAGGACAAATTTCGAAAATCCGCTTCTATTACAGTTCAAGCGGAACTACAACTGCGAACTGGAATAACTGGACCATTTATCTGGGTAACACCACCAAGACTTCTTTTGCAAGTACTACTGACTGGGTTGCTGCATCAGCTATGACACAGGTTTATTCGGGTACATTCACAGCAACAGCAGGCACTTGGATTGAATTTACTTTATCTACACCTTTTACATGGGATGGCACCAGCAACATTGTTGTCGGTGTAGACGAAAACGCATCAGGTTACAGCTGTACTGCGGCCTGGAGAAGCTACACATCAACTTCTAATACAGGTATGTATTATTATAGCGACTCTACTAACCCCAACCCAGCTTCACCTCCTACAGCAAGCACAAGAACTGCAACTTTATCTCAAATACAATTTGTAGGTCAACTTTTGCCTTCTTGTGCGACTCCTACAGCACCTTCATCTGTCGACCTTGGAAGTATCGCCAGTAGCAGCATGACAGGCACAATTACTCCTGATGCTGCCGCCCCTACCGGTTATCTTGTAGTAGCAAGCACATCTTCTACACTTAGTGCTGCTCCGGTAAACAATACTGTTTATACCACAGGAGCTACCTTAGGTGGAGGCAACGTGGTATACTACGGAACTTCAACTACATTCAACGCTACATCATTAAACCCTAATACAAACTACTACTATTTTGTATACTCATACAATTATGACAGTAGTTTTACCTGTTTAGGTCCAACTTACAGCACCTCTTATGCCGTTGGAAATAAAGCTACCTGTGTGGCAGATCCGATTGCAATAGGTGCCAGTAACGTGAAAAACGACCAGGCTAACCTTAACTGGACATCGTCTATTGGCGGTGGCTCAGCTGCGGTTACATACGATGCTGAACTATATTCTGATTCAGCATATACTACACTTGTAAGCTCATCTACAGGTATTACAGGCCTGCAATTCCCTGTTACAGGTCTTACAGCAAACGCTACTTACTACTGGAGGGTTAAAGTAAACTCAGAAAACTGTACTACAGGAACATGGGTAACCGGCAGTTTTGTAGCGCAAAACAGCTACACCCCTATAGACATTTCCGGTTTTAATGCAGACGTAATTGCAAACGGAACCGGTATGCCTAGCACTACCACCAACAGCGACGTAGACGGTGTAAACTATGTATACATATCATTAGACTACAAAGCCACATTGTCTTCATCTGCAGCCACATACGGCTTACCTGTAAACAGGCTTTTAACCAGTTCAACCGTTTCAGGACTTAAATTTATAATTCCTGACTATAACGGAAACAACTCATTAAGGCTTGATGGTACTACACCAACAGGCACCGTAACGCTTACTACTCCTATGAAGTTTACAGACATTTACCTTGCGGTAACTTCAGGTAGTGGTGCATCTACAGTAAATGCTGTGATTAACTTCCAGGATGGTACTTCGCAAACCATTTCGGGCATTAGCCTTCTTAACTGGTATGCAACTGCAACAACAGCACAACCAGCACTGATAAGCAACATAGGACGCGTTTTAAAAACAAGTTCTACTGGTGCACAAGAAAGTGGTGCTTCTAAAATATTTATGATTACATTATCTTTGGATAGTGCAAACGTAGGTAAAACAGTAACCGGATTTACAATTACTACAACAGCAACAGGTACTACCCCGGTAGCAAACATATTTGCAGTATCTGGTAAAGTAATAGGCGATTGTCCTACCATGGGTAGCGCAACAGCTCACGGAAACCCTGGCTTTACAACCGGTACTGCAGAATGGGTATTGGGTAGCCCGGGTGGTACTGATGCCAGTGCAGTAACATATACTGTAGAAGTATATACTGATGCCGCTTTTACTACACCTATATCAGGTTCTCCATTTACTAACCTAACTGGTAGCTCATACACATTTAGCGGCCTTACCGCAAATACTACCTACTATTATAAAATAAAAGCTGCCAACGGTATTTGTGATTCCGCCTATGTGACAGGAAGTTTCTATAACGGATACTGTCTTCCTACCGGACTTTCAACATCTACAAGCTACTACCTTACTAATGTGGTAACTACAGGAGCTCTAAGCAACTTAAGTAATGCTACCGGTAGTACTGCAGGTACATCTACTGTAGGTTATGCTAACTACAGCGCAACTCAAAGTGTTACTACCTATGCGGGTGGTTCATTTAACCTTGCACTTTCTGTAAGTTCTGGTACAAACTATTTCTATACATGGATAGACCTTAACAACGACCTTGATTTTGCCGACTCAGGCGAAACTCTAGTAGCTACAACCACTTATACATCTTCTTATAGCGGAACTATAACCATCCCTGCAGGCACACCAAACGGTACTTACCGTATGCGTGTAGCAAGCAGCTACATAGGCGCAATATCGTACTGTGGGCCTGCTTCTTATGGTGAATATGAAGATTATTCTCTTGTGGTCGTAACCCAGCCAGCTGCGTGTACTACACCAAATGCTATCGCCGATCTGTCTCTTACACCTGGCAGCACCAGCATAGCAGGTACCATTACACCAGATGCTACTACGCCTACAGGTTACATCATTGTACGCAGCACAGCATCTGCACTAACAGCAGAACCTGTAAACAACACATCGTACGCTGCCGGCGCTTCACTTGGTGGAGGCATAGTAATATACAGTGGCACTGCTTCAACATTTAACGATACCGGTCTTTCGGCAGGTACTAACTACTACTATTTTGTATACGCATACAACAATGGTGGTGCTACCTGTTTAGGCCCTGTATACGGCCCTGCATATTCTACTAATAAGTCTACCTGTACAGGTACGCCTCCTATTGCAGGCGCAAGTAACATTAAAAACAACCAAGCCATAATCAACTGGGCAAGCGTACTGGGAACTAACGTTACCTATACTCTTGAAGTATATACAGACAGTGGCTATACTTCTGCAATAAGCGGTTCTCCGTTTACTACAACAGCGCTTAAATATGCTCTTACCGGCTTAACGGCTAACCAAACCTACTATTTCAGGGTTAAGGCAGCTGCCGATGGCGTATGCGAATCGGGTTATGGAACCGGTAGCTTTGTAGCACAAAACAGCTACACTCCTATAGACATTACCGGTTTTAACGCCGACGTAATTGCTAACGGAACAGGCATAGCTAACCTTTCTACTACTAATGACGTAGACGCTGTAGGCAATGCTTATATGTCTCTTGATTATAAAAACTCAAGTACTGCTTCGGCTGCCACTTATGGTTTACCTGTAAACAGGTTACTTACAAGCAGCTCTATATCAGGCCTTAAATTTATAATCCCGGACTATAACGGAAACAACTCACTAAGGCTAAACGGCACTACCCCATCGGGTACCGTAACCCTTACTACC
>NZ_JBKJHC010000029.1:0-3804 GCF_046613565.1 Flavobacterium sp. RHBU_3
CTCAGCTGTTTTTGTCGTTAAATCAAAGGTTTCAACGCCGTCCTGTGCTGGTGTAGTATAATCGCACTGCGCATAATCTGACAGAGGCAGAACATTAGGCTTAGGATGCACTATTAACTGTACAGCTTTTACGGCTTGACACGCTGTGGCATCTCCAGCCGCTACTACCCTGATGTATACGTTGCCCGAACCCTCATAAGCTGTAGGGTCTGTAATCTGTCCGGTAGTGCCTCCCGCCTGGGCAGTGGCATTACTGGTATAGTAGGTTATGGTATAACCACTCTGGTTATTTACAGCCTGGTTACCCGCAGGTGTCAGGTCGAAAAGTGCAGTACCGTTGTTACTTGCATCGTCGCAGGCTTCAAGGGCGGTAGGCGTAGTAAGTACCGGTGGGTGTACAATCGTCACCACAAACGAAGTCTCATCGGTACAGGTTACAGTACCATTACCGGTTTGGGCCCAAACATATACTGTACGGGTTTGTGTTAAGATATCACCTGGATATAACTGGATACCGGCACCACCTGTAGCAGTACGGTAAACAGCACCTGTGATAGACCCTAGTGTATAGCTTTGACAAGCTGTTACATCATCGTATTCAGGTGCTACAGGTTGTGGATAAACTGTTACAACAAAACTATCCTCTGCAGAACAGGCTGTAGCGCCAGATCCAACCTGTGAATATACATATATGGTTTGTGTAGCAGTTATAGCTGTACCTACAGCCAGTGGCCCTACACCACCTGTACCGGTAAAGTAACCGCCTTCACTAAGTGCAGGAAGCACATAGCTATCGTTACTACAAATAAATACATCTGCAGGAGCTGTAGCCGTAGGGCTGGCAATAACCTCTATAGAAAAACTTGTTGTGTTAACACATCCTGTAGTATTATCCACCACACGTACATATATTGTCGCGTTTGCTGAATAATAGCTATCAGTCAATGGCGATGTACCTGCATTGGCATTAGCCTGAGATGCATAATATGTTACTGTATAACCTGACGTATTGTTTGTTATTTCATTAGTTTTAGATGAAAGTGTGAATGTAGCGTGTCCGGTTCCGTCATCACAAAGCCTGTAAGCTGTAACAGCAGTATTTACTGTAGGAAGCGGATTTACAATAAGATTAAATGAACCTGTACTGAAACATCCATCACTATTTTGAGCCCTTACCCAAACGGTTTGTGGCGTAGTGGTATTGCTGTATGAAGATGCATTACCTATGGCATTTGTACCTGCCTGTGCATCAGACTGACTTGTGTAGTATGTTACAGTAAGTCCGCTTACACCTGCTGTAGCTTCCGCATTTTTTGTGGTAAGATCAAACACTGTAACGTTTCCTGTGGTAGCAAGGTCGTCACATAAAACATAATTACTAACAACCGGAACTGCCGGTTTAGGATGTACTATAAGCTGTATAGCCCTTGTAGCATAGCAGTTAGTGGTGTTACCTGTTTCTACAGCCCTTACGTATACTGTTTGCGTATTAGCTACAGTAGTGGTAAAAGCTGTGGGATTAGCTATGTTATTACTTCCTCCTGCCTGCGCATCGGCAAGAGATGTATAGTAAGTAAGCGTAAGGTTTTGTCCGTTGGCCACCTGGTTACCCGCAGTGGTTAAGTTAAATACATCAAAACCATCGTAGTTATCGTCGCATACTTCAAGAGGAGTAGCGTCAACTAATGCAGGTGCAGCATCAATAGTTATCTCTGCGCTACTGTTTCCGCCCACAATACAGGTTGCAGAAGCAGACGCTACAGAATAGGTAACAGTGTAAGTACCCGGAATGCTTGTTCCTACGGTAATTTCTCCGGTTGTAGGGTTAATTGTTAAGCCAGCCGGAGTAGCTGTATAAGTACCTCCGGTTGTAAAGCCAGAAGCCGTAGTAGGCGTAACGTTATTTCCGCCGGCACAAGCATTGGTTGGCAATGTAAAGCCTGTAACCGCATTAAAGCCCGATGTAATGGTAACGGTTTGCGGTACCGGTACACTACTACAACCTGCGGCATTCATTTGAGCTACATAGTAGGTTTGTGTACCTATAGTCGTGGTACTCGGCGTAGGCCCTACACCATCATATTCATTTCCTGCATAATACCAAATAAGGGTAGCACCAGGTTCACCAACGGCTGTAAGCGGTACAGCGGTTTGTCCCTGACAATAGGTTACGTTCGTAGTCACCGGTTCACCGGGCTCGGGACCGGTATAGGTAACCTCAAGGGTACTAATACAGTTATTTGTACCCCAGTCAAAATAATAAGTCCCCGGAACAGAGAAACCTGAAACCTGAGTATTTTGAGATGTTGCATCTGAAAAAGTAGTTACCGAAGGGTTATCTGCATGGGCAGTCCATGTACCGAAACCTGTAGCTTCTATATCAAGTGTAACTTCACCACAACCCATATAATAAGGGTTTTGGGTGATAATAATGTTAGTAGCAGTAAATTCAATATTATCCAGGAAGTTACCTATACTGGTATCACCGGTTGCTGTAGACACCGCCTGAAAATAAAAACGGGTAACCGTTTGTCCTGCAGGAACAGTATAAGTAATCGTTCCATTAGCACCATAAAACTGCCAAGCACCATTACCTGTACTCTGTTGAGTAACGGTAGTATATGTTGACACAGGCTGGCTAGCATCTCCAGCCAATAGTTTTATAGTATCGGTCCCCATACGTCCACGGTGGGCAAACTTACAGGTAAACACCACAGGCTGTGGTGTGGCATAATCCTGGTATACCCCCATAGTTCCCTGGTTTGCATTAGCATTTAGCTCTATAAACTGGCTCCCTTGGTAAGCTGTAATTGTAGGGTTAGTAAGGTAGTTTGCAGAAGGCCAATACTCCATAATATGGTCGTTTGCGGTTGTCCTCCATCCCTGAACAGTATAGTCGTTAACAAAAGTGGGACTGGTACCGGTAATTGTAGGCGATTCAAAACTATAGTTAATTGTAGTAATAGAACAGTCCTGAGAATTAGAAACCGAAGGAGTATTTACGCAGATAGAAAACGTAGTTGCAAGGCTTGGCGAAGCCAAATTAAAGAAAAGCCTTATTTTATAGGTTTGACCTGCAACAAGCTCTGTGGCATTAATTACGTTGTTTGCACTACAGTATAATTGTGTAAGCGAACCACAATCTCCAGAATAGAGCGCCATGATTACGGGCTGGGCAGTACCTGTAAAGCTTGAAAGCGCAATACTATGGTAATTAGTGGTTGCAGTAAACTGATACCAAATATCCTTACCATCAATAGTAGAACACGAAGTTAACGGCTCTGTAGATGAAGTAGCAGCAGTAAAGGATACTGTAGTACTTGTTGTACAGGCTGTGCCCGGATTTACGGTAAGTGTAGTCGCATTGGCACAATCATCGTTTACAGGGGCGTAAACAACTTTCTTTTTTGTTGGGGAATGAGGGTTTATCTCCGTTGCCAAACCAGTAAAACACTGTGCTAAAGCAACTAAAACAAACAGCAGAGTAACTTTTTTCATCAATCAGATAAATTTTGCGCTAAAATTATGTTAAATATAAATAACACACAAAGGTATTAACGCATATACAACAAGTATATTCCAATCACACCTACCTGTTTTAACATAAATTCTTTAAAAATCACATAATAATTTCCGAACCAAACTTTTGACACAAAAAAAATCCCCTTCGCTATTGCGAAGGGGACTCACTTTTGGGTAAATATGCTTAACTTAAAAAAACAGCCGTTTTAGAATACAATACGCTTGGTTACTTTACCGTTTACGGTATCTACCTCTATAATAAGCACCTGCTCCTCTGCAGTA